>JBIPMR010000189.1:0-6533 GCA_044369025.1 Luteolibacter sp. | reverse complement strand
GCTTTACACTCTTGCCGACCACCTGCTGCGCGACGCGATTTCCGCTTACAGCGATCGCGACGCCGTGCTTGGTGCCTCCCTCCACAAGCGCGACAAGGAGCTCGACCGCATGCACAACGAGGCCACCGCCACCTACGGCTCCCGCATCGAGCAGGCCAACGGCCGCAGCCAGGACTACCTGCATCTGATCCTGGTCGTCCGCTCGCTGGAGCGCGTCGGCGATCTCGCGACCAACATCGGCGAGGATGCCGTGTTCCTCGAAAGCGCCCGCGACCTCCGCCACGAAACCAACCGCGACCTGGCGGAAGGGCTTTGATTTGCGTCAGCGGCGCTGGCCCGCCTTGATACTTTCATTTTTCGAACCTTTTCGGTTGCCCGTCAGGCGCTCTCTGGTAGCGTGCTCGCGATTGGTTGGGAAAGGTGATGAATGCCATACTTGAACATCCCGTGCTCGTATTGAATCGGTTCTGGCAACCGATCCACACTTGCTCCGTCCGCCGCTCGCTCCATTTGCTCTGCCTCGGTCACGCGCACGTCGTCCAGGTGGAAGGGGACGAGCGCTTCAACACCCATGACCTCTCCTCATGGATCGACTACTCGGAGGCCACCGCCGATGCGGAAATGATCCACGCCGCGCGCATCGCGATCCGGGTGCCGAAGATCATCGTGCTTTCGGTTTACGACCGCCTGCCGCGGCTTGAGGTCAAATTCACCCGCCGCAATGTTTTCCTGCGGGATAAATTCACCTGCCAGTATTGCGCGAAAGTCCTGCCCGAAACCCAGCTTAACCTCGACCACGTCACCCCGCGCGACAAGGGCGGCCGCACGACTTGGGACAACATCGTCACCTCCTGTTTCCGCTGCAACACCCGCAAGGCGAACAAGATGCCGCAAGAGGCGAACATGCACCCCCAGAGCGCGCCCTTCGCCCCGCGCTGGCGGCCGCTCTTCGGCATGCACGAAAACGGCCTCGCCGACGAAAGCTGGAGCCATTTCCTCTATCAAACCAAGGACGAGGTCCGCCGCTCCGCTTAAGGAGTGGGGACACTCCTGTCCCCACAAGAACGGCCCAACATGCTCACTTCAACTGAAACTCTCCCCAGTGGATTTCCTGGCTGGATCCCAAGGTTTCCACCGTTCTATAAAATCCCGAGTTCGCACTGCGGAAATAAAGGGTGAATTTCGCGGTGGATTTGGTTTCCGCACCGGTCGCAGCCGCGTAATCAAGGCTCAGAATGCCGACGGGAACCTTGAGTCCCTCCAGCGTGGTTTTCCCGGTTTGATAGCTGAAAACCGCCGAACTGGTTCCTGCGATATGGGTCACACGCACCTTGTTGAGTTTGCGGACGTTGATGGAAGTCGCCACTTGTGATTTCACCGGGTATTCGTTCAGCTCGACGGTGGCCATTTGTCTGAGCGACAGCGTCTTGTTATAACCCAGCGCGGCGGGCGGCTTGCTGAGGTTCTTGTTGGAAAGTTTCCACTTCTTCTGGCCGGTGAAATCCCCTTTGGTGAGGCTCTTGGTGCCGGTTCGCACCACCAGTTGGGTTTTCCAGCCGGCGGTGGTGTATTCCAAAACCGCGAGGGTGAAATGATAGATTCCGGTCATGTTCGGGACATCGGAACGGGTCTTCACCGAGAAATCCGAGAACTGATAGCCGCCGCCGATTTCGCCAAGCGTGTGTTCCGCGACGACGTAGCCGCGGGCGGGGAATGGGGCCGACGTCGCCCACAGCACCAGTTTGAGCGTGCCGGAACTGCTGTCGGACGGGCCGAGGTTCTGGATCCCGCCATCCAGCGTGATGAGGCAGCGGGGCTCGGTGATTTCCCAAGTCAGGTCGCCGTCGAGTTTGAGGGAGGCGGCATCCATCCGCACCAGGCAGAGCAACAACACGAACAGGGTTAGAAGCTTTTTCATGGGAGTTTGTTTGATTTTCGGGGCACTCAAGTCAAGCGCGGATGATCCGCCGGACGCAGCCCGGATGGGTCAGCCGGCGTTTCAAATACCTGAATGCAGGTGATTGCCATGGTCCGGATTTCTCCTAAACTCGCGGCTGAAATGAGCCCACTCAACGATCTTCTCACCGCCGCAGTTGCCGATGGCAGCCTTTTGGAATCCGCAAAAAGCAACATCGAAGCGCTGCTCGGCGGCACCACCAGTGATATCGCCCCCAAGGCCATCCAGGAGCTGGTGGACGCCGGTGCCTGGGAAGAACTCAACGACCGCTTTTTCAAAACCCTCGCCTTCGGCACCGGCGGCCTGCGTGGCCGCACGATCGGCCGGGTGATCACCCGGGCCGAGCAAGGAGCCGGCGGACCTAACGGTCGCCCCGAACATCCGTGCGTCGGCACGGCGACGATGAATTTCTACAATCTGAGCCGCGCCGTCCGCGGGCTGATCGCCTACGCCAAACAATTCGCCGGACCGGACCGCAAGCCGGTGCTCGTGTTCGCCCATGACACCCGCCATTTCTCGCGCGATTTCGCCGAATTCTGCGCCAAGGTCTGCGCGGATCTCGGCTGCGACGCCTATCTCTTCGAAGGCGCGCGCTCCACGCCGCAGCTTTCCTTCGCCGTGCGCGAACTTCGCGCGGATGCCGGGGTCGTCCTAACGGCTTCTCACAACCCCGCCCATGACAACGGCTTCAAGGCCTATTTCAACGATGGCGCGCAAATCGTCGATGCCCACGCCGACGGCATCGTCAAAGAGGTGAACGCGATCACCAGCGAGTTTTATGCAAACGCCCCCGAGCGCGGCACCATCACCCTGCTCGGCGCGGAAATGGACGAGCGTTACATCACCCGCCTGAAAACCCTGCTGCTCAAGCCATCACTGCTGGAAGGCGCGTCCACCAAGATCGTTTTCACCAACCTCCACGGCACCGGCGGCCACATCAACGTGCCGATGCTCCGCGGGCTGGGCTTCGAGGTTCTAACCGTCCCCGAGCAGGACATCCAGGACGGACGTTTCCCCACGGTGGAATCGCCGAATCCGGAAAACGGCCCCGCGTTGCAAATGGCGATCGATCTCGCCGAGCAATCCGGCGCGGAAATCGTCATCGGCACCGATCCCGACGCCGACCGCATGGGCGTCGCCGTGCGCGACACCGCCGGGAAAATGGTGCTCCTAACGGGAAATCAGATCGGCTCGCTGATGGCGTGGTATCGCCTGAAAACAGGCTTCGAACTCGGCTGGCTCAGCAACGCGAACCGCAGCCGCGCGGTGCTGGTGAAAACCTACGTCACCACCGAACTCCAGCACGCCATCGCCGACGGCTTCGGCGTCGGCATCGTCGATACGCTCACCGGTTTCAAATACATCGCCGGCAAGCTGCGCAAATACGAAGAAGCCATCCCCGCCGATAAGAAGGGCGACTATCGCTCGCTCACCGAACAACAAACCCGCGCGCTGCGTTTGGAATACTCGCGCTTCTTCGTCTTCGGCGGTGAGGAAAGTTACGGCTACCTCGGCTCCGACGCCATCCGCGACAAGGATGCGAATGGCGCGACCCTGATGTTTGCCGAAGTCGCCGCCTACGCCAAATCCGTCGGTAAGACGCTCACCGAGCTGATGGATGATATCTATACCGAATACGGCTACTACCTTGAGATCGGAAAATCCCTGGTGATGGAAGGTGCCGACGGCGCCGCGAAAATCCAAGCCCTCGCGAATTCCTACGCCGGGAACCCACCGAGCGAAGTCGATGGCTCCGCCGTCCTGCGCGTCCGCGATTTTGCCAAGCAGGATCTCTTCGACCAGGAAGGCGACCTGCTGCCGAAGGAAAAAATGCTCTTCGTCGATCTCGAAGACGGCCGCTCCTTCGCCGTCCGCCCGTCCGGCACCGAGCCGAAGATCAAGTTCTATCTCTTCGGCAAACACGCGCCCGGCGGCGATCTATCCGCTAACAAAAAAGCGGTCGCTGAAGTCCTCGCCAACCTCTGGTCCTGGATCGAAGCGGATGCTGCGAAGCGTTGAGGTGCCGCGTCTTCGAATGATGAGGTCCAGGCGTGAGCGAAGCGCAACGCGTTGGGGAGCGTAAGCGCCCTCGCTTGCGATTTCAGGCGCCCTCGCCGGAAATGAGCTGGGTCCCACCTTGGAACTGAGGTTTCCGTGAAATCGACGCCGTCCCCGGCGGGGGTGCCGGGGACTACACGCGAGGCGCGTGTGCTCCCCCTGAAAGATTTCACATTCGTGTCCAACAGGTAGTTCATGCGCCATTACTCGAAATCGACTTTCCGGGCAATCTGCTTCCGGCGCTTGCCAAGCAGCGGGGCCAGATCTTCGGGACATGCGCGCAAGGCGGCGGCCAATGACTTCCGGGGAGCCAGACTCCGCTGATAGTCCTCTGCCGAAATGATCACCACCGCCGGTTTGCCATGCTTGGTGACCGTCTGCGGGCCCTTTAGGAGCAACGTTTCCACGAGTTCGCTGAAGTGGCTCTTTGCCTCCTGCAATTGCCATACGCGTATCTGCAATTGCTTACCTTATTCCCGACTTCTGACCTGTCTAGTCAGAAGTTTCTACAATGACTGAGGACCGGGTCGTGCCGCCCTCACGGCGACGGGCCGACTTGGATGAAGAGCTTCTCTTGGGAATCCGGCGGCAGGCTCACGCTGGGGATGAGGATCGGGGTTTCCCCGGCCGGCCAGTCGGCGGCTTTGAAGATGCCGGCATTCGTCCAACTGGCGAGGTCGCTCGACACCCGGATCTGATAACTGCGGCCGGGCACGGTCTCGATGGTGGCGGCCGCGCCGCCGGCGTCCGGGCCGACCACGAGCGTGCGCATCACGCTGGTCCCGTCGGTGGGATCGGTGCCGGCCTGGGATTCCGCGAGATCGGTCATGCCGTCGCCGTCGCGGTCCAGAAGGGCGCCGAGCGCGCCGAGATTGGGGGTGAATGAGAGCTCCCATGAATCGTGAAGGCCGTTGCCATCCTCATCCGCCTTGCCACCGAAGCCGAGGGTGGTGGCGCCGGCGCGTCCATCACGTTGACTTCCTCCCAGGCACCCGCGCCGACATCGCCGATCCCGAAGCGGTCCGCGACCGAATTATATGTCATCCTATACGGCTCGCGCAGGCCGATGGCGTAGAATTCCTCCAGCGCTCCGGCGGTGCCGCCCCATGGGTTGTCGCTGGCGGGATTTTCGAGCGGGCTGTCGAAACCGCCGTTGACCAGCGCCCGTCCGCCGCGCGAATCCGGAACCTCCGCAAGGTTCGCCCACGCTTGTTCGGGCGGCGGCGGCACGGGGCCCTCCTCGATTCTCACGAAATCTAGCAACAATCCCGCGCTGCCGGCTTCCAGCGTTTCGATCTTCGTCACGGCGTTGTCACCGCGCCGGCCCGTGGATCTGGAATAAACTGAAAATTTGGTTCGACAAAATAATGCAAAATCATGCAATTAACGGCGATCGGCCCACGTAAACCCTCCGCATCGGCCACGAATCAACCGCCAAAATCCATGCAATTCCCATCTAAAACCCTCATCCAAGGCGTATTCGCGTCGCTCGCCAGCGTGTTCCCGTCCTTCGCCATCGCTGAGATCGTTCCTTACGGAGCCGGCAGCTACACGACCGTGCTTCCCGACGGTTGCAAACCGCTGCCGGAGAAAATTTACAAAACGGCGGATGTCAAAGGCCCGACGCTCACCGGCCAGTGGTGGAGTTCGCTGCTGTGGCAGGAGTTTTCCAGCAACCTGTTCGCCCACCCGCTGGGCATGGTTTGCAGTTCGGAAGGCCTGGCGATCGCCTATCCCGGGGCGGCGCTCGTCGGCAGCAAGGACGCGATCATGGGCGGCGGGGTGACCAAGGAGGGGGATTTCAAAATCGGCCTCAGTGCCGGATCGCTGTTCAAGAGCGCCGAATGCGGCGGCTATTCGGATTGGTTCGTGACGGCCGCGTTCAACGGCGGCGATGCCTCGCTCAAGACGACATTCGGTCATGGCAGCCCGTTTGTTTATAGCACCTACAGCGGCGGCGACCCCGTGCTGCGTTTCAGCGACAAGCCGCAAATCTGGTCCGGCACCGACAAAGACGCGGTGCTCGGCGTCACCGTCAAAGGCAACCACTACGGCCTCTTCGCCCCGGCCGGCACGACCTGGAGCGGCCTCGACGGCTCGGTTTTCACGAACAAATCCTCGGGCAAAAACTACTTTTCCGTCGCGCTGCTGCCGGACCAAAAACCCGAAACCCTCGCCCGCTTCAAGCGTTACGCCCACAACCACGTGATCGACACGCTGGTCGACTATCAGGTGACTCCCGGCAAGGTGAAGGCCACCTACAGTTTCAAAACCAAAGCCATGGAGGGTGCTGAAACCGGAACCATCTTCTCGCTCTATCCGCATCAGTGGAAATACACCTCCACCAAACTCTCCGATTCCAGTTATGCCTCGGTGCGCGGTGAAATGAAAATCGGCGAAGGCAGCCAGTTCGCCACCGAAGTTCCCATCCAGGGCGTGCTGCCGATGTTTCCCGCGGAAGGCATCCGCGACAAGGAACGCATGCTCGGCTACCTCCGCAGCGAGGCGGAAAAAGCCC
>JBIPMR010000188.1:0-6541 GCA_044369025.1 Luteolibacter sp. | reverse complement strand
AAACAAGCGGCGGAATACCCGCTTTCCGGGTCCACTTACCGGACCTTCAAGCCCGAGCTCAGCCCGACGCCGGATGGCGGAGTTTTCGTTTCCGTGCGCATCGACCACGTCCGCGGCTGGCTCTCTTCGGATGACCACGCGACTTTGGAAATCACCGTGAACTCAAAAGGCGCGGTCGTTTCCGCCCAATCCAACATCGCCATCCAAGGCCGCTCGATTTCCAGCGACGTGATTCTCGGCAGCAACGAAGCGGGCCGGCAAGTGGCGGTCGGCACCGATCGCGCGGTGCAAATCGGCACCGACCTCGTCGCCGACCTTTCCGCCAAGCTGCTTCGCGAAAAACTCGTCGAAGCCGGCCGCGTCTCGTTTCCCGCCGCGCTGCGGCACAATTACAATCTGCTTTTCCAAGCGGTGCGTGTCGATGGGGCTCCGGTCACGCTGACGGAGGGAGCTCCCGTCGCCATCCCGGCGGGTCCCGGAGTGAAGACTGCGGCAGTCACGACGCCCCCGGTTCCGGCTCCCGTCCCTCCCGCTCCCGCCGAGGTGCAAACGCCGTCGGTTCCTCCCGGAAAACCTGCGCAACCCACCCCGCCAGCGACGACCTTGGAAATCAAGCCTTACGGCGCGCCGGACACTGCGGACCTGCCGGTGAAAAACTGACTCACCCGCGCGGGTGGAACTGCTTGTGCACCGCTTTCAGCCGTTGCCGGTCCACGTGGGTGTAAACCTGCGTGGTGGAAATATCCGAGTGGCCTAACAATTCCTGGATCACCCGCAGGTCCGCGCCGCCTTCCAACAAATGCGTCGCGAATGAATGGCGCAGCAGGTGGGGGTAGATGTTCTGGGCGATCCCCGCGAATTTCGCCCGCTCCTTGACGATCTGGCGCACCCGGTCCGGCGAGAGCAGGGTGCCGCGGACGCTCAGGAAAACATGCGACGACGTGCGCTTGCCCACCAAGGCCGGACGTTCGTTTTGCAAAAAATCGGAAATCGCCGCCAGCGCCTTTTTGCCGACGCGCACAATCCGGGTTTTTCCGCCCTTGCCGGTGACGCGCAGGAAGCCGTCGTCGAAATCGATCATCTCCAGCCGCGCCTTGCACAGTTCGGATAGACGCAGCCCGGACGAATAGAACAGCTCGAGGATCGCCCGATCCCTGCGCCCCAGGAATACCGCCGGATCGATCGATTCCAACAATCTAATGATCTCGGAAGCGTGCAAGGTCTCCGGCAAGGTTTGGTCCGGCCTGGGCGCGAGCAAAGGTTCGGCCGGATCCATCGCCAACTGCTCCTTCGCCGCCAGCCAGCGGAAAAACACCTTCAAGTGCACCGTCGTGATCCGTAGCGACGACGCGTTGAGCCCCTGCTTTTTCCGCTCGCTGAGAAACGCCGCCAGCTCGTCCGTCCCCAAGTCCCGCAAGGTGGTTGCCTGCGTCTTCATCCAGCCGGCCAGGGCATCCAGCGTCTGACGCACTGACAATTGATAGGCCTCGGAAAGCCCGCGCTCCGTCGCGAGATAACGAATGAACTGGTCGCTGCTTTTTTCCATCGGCCTTAAAGGATCATCTTGGGCACCTGCGGGCCAGTAAAGGTTTCAGGCGGTGAAGTGCAAAAAAAGAAGATTTGCAGACAAGCCGCCCCATTGGTTTCGATTCCATCCACAGCCCCGCTCGGGGTTGCATCCTCGCTATGAGCACCCTCCCTCGATTGTTCGCCGCCATTTCCATGGCGGTTTCCTTGTTTCCCGCGCCTGCTTCCGCCAAGGCCGACCCGCAAATCGAGGCCGCGGTCCAGGCGGTCTATCCGGCGCTGGTGCGCATCCACGTCGTTTCCGAACAGGGCGGTGCCGGGCGGATGCAAAAAGGCCGCGGCAGTGGCTCCGGAACCATCATTTCTCCCGATGGTTATATTCTAACCAACCACCACGTCGCCGGCCGCGCCACCCGGATCACGGTGCGTCTGGCAGACCGTCAGGAAATCAGCGCCACCCTCGTCGGCACCGACCCGCTGGCGGACCTCGCCGTTTTGAAAATCGACAAAAACGACCTGCGCGATCCCAGCGCGCCGCTTCCCGTCGCCAAGTTCGGCGACAGCGCCGCCCTCCAGGTCGGCGATGTCGTGCTCGCCATGGGCAGCCCGGCCGGCCTTTCGCAGTCGGTCACCCAGGGCATCGTCGCCAACACCGAGATGATCGCACCCGGCGGTGCGATGCGCCTCGATGGCGAAGTGGTGGGCGAATTGGTCCGCTGGATCGGCCACGACGCGATCATTTTCCCGGGAAACTCCGGCGGCCCGCTGGTCAATTTGCGCGGTGAAATCATCGGCGTGAACGAAATCGGCATCGGCAGTCTCGGCGGCGCGATTCCCTCGAATCTCGCCCGCAAGGTCTCCGAAGAACTCATCGCCAGCGGCGGCGTGAAACGCAGCTGGGTGGGTCTCGTCGCCCAGCCGCTGCTCAAAACCAGCGACGCCAAAGCCGGCATTCTCGTCGGTGGGGTGATCGCCGATTCCCCGGCCGCCCAAGCGGGCCTGCAGGCTGGCGACATCGTCACCCGTTGCAACGGCACCGAGATCGCCGCCTCCCGCGCGCCGGAGGATATCCCGGTTTTCAACCGCCTGATGTTGGAATCCTCCGTCGGCTCCGAGCTGATCCTCGAGGGCACCCGCGACGGCAAGCCCGTCACTTGGAAAATCACCACCATCCACCGCGAGCCGGCCGAGCCCCGCGAACAGGAACTCCTCTCCTGGGGCATCACCGCCCGCGATCTCACCGAACTCAACGCCAAGGAACTTCTCCGCGCCGACAACAACGCCGTCCTCATCCAAAGCATCCGCCCCGGTGGTGCCGCTGCCGCCTCCAAGCCCTCCATCGTCCCCGGCGACCTGATCCTCGAAGTGGCCGGAAAACCCACCCCCAATCTCGAAACCCTCATCCAAATCAGCGCCGAAATCACCGCGGGTAAAACCGAACCCGTGCCCACCCTCATCGCCTACGAACACGACGGCCGCAGCTATCTCACCGTCGTCAAAATCGGCCCCGAGCCGGAAGTCGATAAACCCGGCCTCGTCAAAAAGGCCTGGATCGGCATCGACACCCAAGTGATTTCATCCGACCTCGCGGAAGCCCTCGGCATCCCCGGCTCCAAGGGCGTGCGCGTCACCCGCGTCCATCCCGGCTCCAGCGCCGAGACCGCCGGCTTGAAAACCGGCGACCTGCTCTTGAAACTCGACGGCACCGTCATTCCCACCTCGCGCCCCGAGGAGTCCGATGTCTTCGCCTCGCTGATCCGCCAATACCGCATCGGCACCGAGGCCGATCTCGCCGTCCGCCGCGGTGCGGAAGACCTCACCCTCAAGGTCAAGCTCGACGCCTCCCCCGAAGGCACCTCCGAACTCGCCGACCACGAAAGCGAGGCCCTCGAGTTCAACGCCCGCGACATCGGTCAGGACGACCGCGTTTCCGAAAAACTCCCGGACGATTTCAAGGGCGTGCTCATCACCGCCATCACCCCCGCCGGCTGGGCCGCCCTCGGCGGTCTCTCCGCGGGCGATCTGCTCGTTTCCATCGATGGCAAATCCACCGACTCCATCGAAACCCTCAAAACCATCCTTGCCGATCTCGAAAAAAACCGGCGCAGTCCCATCGTCTTCTTTGTCCGCCGTGGCATCACCACCCGCTACATCGAGCTCGAACCCTCCTGGTAATCCCACCCACACCCACCACTCATGAAATCCCGCTCCCTCATCCTCGCCGCCCTGCTCGCCGCCCCGTTCGCCACCGCCGCCGAAGGCCCGTTCAAGGAAAAGGCGCTCGCGCTTGCCGCCGCCCACCAGGACTCCGTGTTGTTCCTCAGCGCCGTCGTCGAAATCGAACTCACCGCCGGTGACAGCCCGGCGAAAAAAGAAGAGCGCAAAATGGAAATGATCGGCACCGTCATCGGCGCGGACGGCCTGATCGTCGTTCCGCTCTCCACCCTCGATGCCGCATCCACCATCGACGGCCGCATGGTCAACGGACCGCAAGGCCCGGTCAAACTCTCCGCCAAAAGCACCACCAAGGAAGTGAAAATCCTCATGCCGGACGGCAGCGAAACTCCCGCCAAGGTCGCCTTCAAGGATCCGGACCTCGACCTCGCCTTCATCCGTCCCGAAAAAGCCGGCGGCGTGAAATTCACCCCCGTGGACACCGCCAACAGCGCGCCGATGGCCCTGCTCGACGACGTCATCATCCTCGGCCGCCTCGGCCGCGACCTCAACCGTGAGCCCGTCGTCCTCACCACCGAAGTCATTTCCATCGTCAGCAAGCCGCGCACTTTCGGCAAAGTGAACAACCAAACCCTCGGCATGCCTGTCTTCAACCAGGACGGCAAATTCCTCGGCATCGGCATCAACCGCTTCGGCCCCAAGGCGGACAGCGAAAACCAAGGCCCGATCCCGCAAAACGTGATCCTCGCCGCCGCCGACCTGATGGAATCCGCCGCCCAGGCGAAGTAAGCCTTGCATTGTCGCCGGGTTCCTAAATCCCGGCTCTTCCTAACCCCGCGTTCCCGCGGTAAACCCTTCTCTCTTCAATTCAAAAATCCAAAAAATTGTCCCGGCATAGCCGCTAGGTGACGCCGGATCAACCATCATCAATCGTCAATCCATCCCGATTCAACATCCGGCCCCGCGCCCCATCGATTGACGGATGACGAACTCCGATTGTTGATTGGTGATTTATAAGAGACAGCTCTCCATCCGCTCCAGCGGACTCACCACCCCAAGGCCATCGAAAGCGCCGAAAGCGTCAGTCCCGACTAACAAGCATTCGGAAATCCGAGGTCGGAGTGCGAAGCAGCACATTCGGGTTTGAATCATGGTGGAATTGAACTGGGCTGGGCATGGCAGGGAATCGATTGCTGCGTGCATCCGCGCGGTTGGCGAGGTGGCGCATCCTAACCAAGGAGGGGCGATCTCCGAATCGCCCTGCCCATGAGCGGACCATGAGCTGAGCCAAGCCGCGGCCCATTGGCTCAGCATGGGCAGGGCGGACAGATTCCGCCCCTCCTTGTTGAGCTTCGCACTCCGCACGGGATGCGCCTATTTCCACGGATCTCGGCGCGCGGCGGTTTACCTCCGATCTTTGGCACTTCATGGGCGGGTGGACAGGAGTGTCCACACTCCTTAAAGGAGAGTTGGCTCGTTTGGGGCGTTTCCCATCCCTCACGCGGCGGCTCATCATTCGGAGAATCCGGACTTTTCGCGGGGCATTCGATGGCGGAAGCTCGGCGCCAACAAGATGTCGCGGCTCCCAGCATGGTTGGAAAGTTATCGGACGCTCCCCAGGTGCGTCCTGCTTTTTGTCGCGGGCCAGTTTTTGATCAACCTGATCAACTCCGCGCAATTCCTGCTGCTCAATCTGTTTTTGAAAGAGCGCGGGCTGGATGATCCGGCGATCGCCGCCTTGTCCTCGCAGCGGTTTCTGGCCACGTTTTTCCTCGCCCTGCCCGCCGGGCTCTGGCTGCGGGGGCGGCCGTTGCGGAAGCCGTTGATCATCGGCTCGATCCTGTTTCCGCTGATGGCGCTGGCCTCGTTGGAAACGGTGCGGATGGGCGCGATGACGGCGGCGTCGTGGAGCTTTCTGGCGATGGGATTCGCGGGGTTGATCCTCAACGTCTGCGGTCTGCCGATGATGATGAGGCTGGCTCCGCCGAAACAAGCGAGCGAGGCGCTCAGCCTGTTATTCGCCACATGGGGTGCCGCCAGCATCTGCGGCGGGCTTCTCTCCACCGTGCTGCAGGGCATCGGCCAGCTCGATCTCGGCTTCATCCGGCTGGCGCTCGACGAACATGCGACGCTGCTGATTCTAACCCTTTTCGGGTTCGGCGCGCCGTTCCTTTATGCCAGCCTGCCCAACCCGGTGCCGGCGGAAAAATCGAAGCGCCACTGGCTGCATGTGCACCGCGAGGACATGCCGGTGCTGCTGCGCGCCGGGCTGCCCACGCTCTGCATCGCCACCGGGGCCGGGCTCAGCATCCAGTTCCTCAACCTGTTTTTCAGCAATGTCTATCAGCTCGATTCGGCGACGTATTCGGCCTTCGGCTCGGTGAGTTATGTGTTGGTGTTCATCATGGGGCTGATCGTGCCGGAAGTGCGCCGCCGGCTCGGCTGGCGCGGTGCGATCCTCGGGGTGCAATCGGCGGCGGTGGTGATGCTCGCGCTGATGGGACTGACGGAACTTTGGAAACACACGTCGTGGGCGCTGCCGGTGGCGCTGGTTTTTTTCATCTTCCGCCAGCCGCTGATGAACATGGCCGGGCCATCGACCAGCGAGCTTTCGATGACCTACGTCGGCGAGCACAACCGCGAGCTGATGAGCGCCTGCAACGGCGCGATCTGGAGCGGCGCCTGGTGGCTGGCCGCGCGGGTGTTCCAGGTGCTGCGGACCGAGGATTTTCCCTACTGGCAGATTTTCCTGGCCACCGCGGTTTTCTATCTGATGGGAACGCTTGCCTACGTCGGCATGATCCGGGCGGTCGAACGGCGGGCAGCCGCGGATGAAACC
>JBIPMR010000187.1:0-6546 GCA_044369025.1 Luteolibacter sp. | reverse complement strand
CACCGCCGGGGGCAAGGGTCTGACCGTTGAGTTCCCGTATGGCGGAGCATCCTCCCTCTGCCAGATGAAGGGCGACCAGAAACATCCCAGGATCGGCAATGGCTTGTTCCTCCAACAGTCGTTCCCTGTCGAAGAAATGTCGGTCTCCGATGGAACGAGGCTGGCCCTCGAACTGAATGCCGTGGAGCTGGATCAAAAACCGGCGGGTTATGGATTCGGAAGCTACTGTTACCGCGACTGCTGCATCCATTTCACGGGCTTCATGCCCAATGCTGCCTACCGGTCCGGACTCTTGCCCAACCTCTACTTTGCGTGCGCCGGCAGGGCCCGGGCCATGTCCATCCGGTTCACTGGCGACGACTGGTCCAACACATCAGAAAGAAAACAGGCGCTTGTGTCCCAGTCGGCCTTTGGAAGATTTCTCCGAAGTTTCCGTGGCAAATAGAAGCCAAAGGCCATTCGGTCATCCTCAAGCGTCTCATCCTCTCCATGAAACCACAAAGAAAAGACGACTCCTCCGGAAGCGGGCTAACCATGTTCGTGGGGGCTCAAGTTCTCAAAGGTTCCGGGGCGGACATAGGTGCGGTCATGCCGACACGGCACGTAACTGAGGAAGATCTGAAAGCCATCTTGGAAAAAATGCCTGCCTACCCCACAATGAACCACTCCCCGACGCCAGACACAGGCATATCCTCAATCCCCCCCGCCGAGGGGAGAATACTGACTCCCAACGCTCCCTATATTTGGCCGGATAACCGGGTATTCAAACGTCAGGCGACCTACGCCACCGCGCCTCCGTTCGAGCAGCTTCTCGCGGATGCCGATCTCATTAGCGGTGTTCTCGTCGGGGTGGATGACTTCACCATCGGTTGGCTTCAAAACCTTCTAAGCCTGGAACTGGCACGGAACATCCATTTGATCATCATCCTCAATTCCGCAGGGCCGACGCGAGAATCGCATCTTCGCGCTCTGTTGATGGTTCAAAACACGGAATCGACCGGACAAAAGAAAGTGAACATCCGCTTGCTGCCGGTGAACCGCCGGCACGGCGTCGACTTTGAACGTCCCACTCTTCCGCCCACCGTCATCCAAGGCTATCAATCCATCACCGGACGGACGATTATGGCAGTGGGGTCCGTGGCAGATTCCGGGCACGATCCCTTCAATTTCGGAAGTCTGAATCTGGTCTTTCAACCGGATGACGCGCTTCGCGATTCTTGGAGAAACTGGTTTCAGTTCACCTTCGAGTGCGCCACGCCGCTCACTTTGGAGAGCGTTGCGATTCCACACCTCATCCCGGCAGAGGGTGATCCAGAGGCGACGAGACTCTGGAAGGAATTCATGAAGCTTTGCCAAAACCACGAAGGGACCTTCGAGCGAATACCGCAGGTGGACCCCGAAACCGGAGAAGTGACCGCCGGAAGCGATGGGGAACCGGTGCAGGCATGGGACGCAGGAATGACCGCTCTTGATCCACTGGCACAGGTTTTTCAGCAGGTTTACGCAAAGGGATGGCTGGTCACGGTGGACGAGGCCACGCGCATCAAGCCTCTTACGATTCCGGTAAAAGCAACCTTGATGGGGCAGATGTCGGAAAGGACGGTGGGCGCCTTGAAGCAAAAGCAGTCATTCTCCCTTCAGGTGCTGGATGTGGAAGTGGACAAGGCGATGGAGAAAAGCCGCAAGGTGACCGACTTGCTGGATCTTCTGGCGTTTCCCCTCAGCACCGGGAATCGGTGGCTACCGGAAGATGCCCAGCTGATGATCGAGACCGAGATCGCAACGCGCAACACCGCCGGGCAAGCCGCCTTGGTGAAAGCACTGGGAGGCAAGGAGGCGAAAGACATCGCCGGCTTCATCGCGAGCAAGCGCGACAGCATTCGGAAGGACTTGAATGAGATGTATCGCCTCCTTGGGAAAGACACAGAAGTGCCGCCCGACAAGTTTGAGGCCGTGTTGAAGGAGGTGGAGGACCGCCTTGCCCAAGCACTCAACACCCGTGTGACGCCACGACTTGTGTTCAACCGGATTGCCGCCCCGGATCTCACAGCAATCGCCCCGGACACCAACTGGAGCCAACCACTCAATCTTCTGCTGCGGGTGGCGATCGCGCTCCGCAAGGCTTTGGTGGATCCATATTTCCCGCGGAGCTTTTCTGGATTGAATTTCGGTGAGGCCGAATTTCGCAAGGCATGTGATCCTTTCGGTGACGAAATCGCGGCATCGAAAGATTCCGCCCGGGCGAGGGAGGAATTGAGGGTCTTGGCGAAAATTTCAGACTCTTCCGCCCCGTCGAAGTCCAAGTGCATGATGGTTTGGAGCCTGATCCGGGGAATGCCTTCTTTCTATTTTGAAACCCACTTCAAGGGTCAGGACAAGGGTTGGGAAGTGCCTGAAGAGTTCTCCATCCTCACTGCCTTCGCCACGACAGGCAAGCAGTGGACAGATGCACAGAACAAAGCCGCTGATCTTGCGCTGGAGCACGAACTGAGGAGCGATGGCAAATGTCTCTCTCGCCTAACGGGCTTTTCTCCAGAAACGCTGCACGCCGAACCTGGATGGGTCGCAGCCATCGGCTGGGATGTGGCTTGCGACCTCGGCCTGAAATACAAGCAGGACGCCATCTACCACGTGAAGGGAGACGAGCTTTTCGTATCCTACTGCGATGGCAGTCGGGCGCTGGTGCCAGTCGGCATGTTCCGCGAACGATTGGACGGAGGGAAAGGAACTGCCAACCCATGAATCTCCTCGAACGATCCCTCATCGAGAAAGCCGGCTACGCCAACGGCTGGGAGAACGTGTATGAAAGCACGTCGGAGCGTGTGACCATGTTCTCCGCCCGTCACAAGGCAGAAGCGATCGTTTCCCCGGCTCACAGCTCAGGCGCGTGGCAGGTCGATTTCCCGCACGGCCCGGCGGCCGCAGAGCTGGATCGCTCGTATTCCCACCTGCGTCTCGACGGTTGCTACCAAACCACCGGCGAGGCCGAACTCGGCCGGCTGCTCCGCCGCGCCGCCGAACTCGCAATGGCCCTGCCCAATCACGCCTCCGACCAATACGCCGCGGAAGTCGCCAAGCTCGAAGCCGAACCACCCAGCACCACCGAGGCCCTGCGGATCACCAAACAACGCGTCGGCCAAAACTTCTTCCGCAAGGCGCTCATGGACTACTGGGTCGGGGCCTGCGCCGTCACCGGCCTCTATCTGCCGGAACTCCTCCGCGCCAGCCACGCCAAGCCATGGACCGACTGCGCCACCGACGCCGAGCGCCTCGATGTCTTCAACGGCTTCCTGCTCTCCGCCCAGCTCGACGCCCTCTTCGACTCCGGCCTGATCACCTTCGACGACCAAGGGCTGCTAGTCCCCTCCGCCAAGCTAACCACCGTGCATCGGCTCCTGCTCGGCCTCACCAACGATCCACCGCTGCACCTCCGCTGGATCAGCCCGGCGCACCTGCCCTACCTCGCCTGGCACCGGAAGCATGTTTTCCAGCCTTGACCGCCATCCGTATCGAAATTCATGCGCAGCCGATTCGCAGATTCTTTTGTTCCGCCGTTCCCACCTGTTGCGAGGATCTTTCGGCTACTGTTCCCGTAGGGCCTGCGGGCGGGCTTACCGCTTCGTTTAACAAGTGCGTCTGTTGGCTTCGGGAGAGTCATCTGGTTTGGTGAGCGTCAGGGCTCCGGACACAGTTCGCCTTATGCAAGGCCAGACTGTGTCAAAAAGAGCATCCGTATTTGGAGCCGGCCATGGGACCTTTAACACACCCGTGATAGCGGGCACTGGAACCTATCCCGAGGACTGTGGCAGTAAGACGGGCTTCAACGATTCCAGGGTTCACACTGATTACCGATGGCTGCGACTTACTTCAGGCCATCGAACCTGATTCCCCTGCCTGCCGTCGTCCGTCTTAGCGGTGCTCGGGTCAGGCCGTTTCGGCAGTATGTTTTCCCAGCCGTCGGGATGCCCGGTTCACCCGAGGAGAGTGAGCGGGAATGATCAGAGGCAGTAATGACCCAAAATTCCGGCCGCGGCAACGGGCGCAGCGAATTCAAATTCTTCTGGGGCGGAAAATGCATCCTTTTGGCTTTCACCGCGACATGAGCATGTCGGTTTCAGCTTGTAGCGGCGATGGGACTCCTGTTAAATGAAGGCGTCCGGAGAGATCCGGATCGGGGCGTGAGAACCTCGTAACGAGCGGTCGGGCGTTGACCGGGAAAACGCCGCCTCCAGACCCCACACAAGGGTCGGGGAGGCGGTGGCGCATGTCCAGGTCTCCTCTTCGGGGGTGGCTAAAGGCCCCCGCGCTCGTCTCGTTACGGGTTCTCAACTCCCCGGCCACCTTGAGCAATCAGGGTGGCTGGTTTTGTTTTGAGCATCACCGGACATTACAACCATGGAATTTTTTATTTTTTCCGCCATCCTCGCCATTTCCTTCGCATGGATGTGGAGCCGTAACGACAGGGCAAAGAAAGCGCTCAAACGTCTCAAGTCTACTGGCGAGGACAAAGCAGAATTCGACGCGTGGAAGGATCAGACGCTCAAACGCATGAGCCGTGCGGATCTGGCGGCCGGACTCGTTACGATCATGCCGGCCACTCTGATTTTAGGACCATTTGGGGCGATTTTGGGGAATCTGTGCCTATGGCCGGCCTTGATTCTGGCCTTCAAATCGAATGGAGCGGGACGCAGGGCTGACGTGCTGGCAAAGCAGCTTGGATTCAAGAGAGGGATCGCCTGGCTGGCCCTAAAGAAAAAAGCAGCACCGCATGAACCACCAAGCGCGGATGATCCCAATCTTTTCACCGACCTAACAACGATTCGCCCTGAACCTGAAACAAACTTGAAATCCATTGAATTTGAAGTCGTGATCCCAGAAGGAAGAGATATTGGCGATGGCTACGTCGGAATCCCCCACAATACCCAATATTCCTTGCTGTTGAGAAACCATCGGCGTATCCGGTGTGATGCGGAAATCGTAATTGATGGCATTCAGGTAGGAACATGGCGGATCGCTGAGAACGGTGAAATTAGAATCGAACGCCCGGTTCACGATACAGGTCACTTTACGTTCTTTGAAGTGGGCAGTCGTGAGGCCCAGTCTGCTGGCATCTCCCCCAATCCGGGAAATGGACTCATCTCAGCGACCTTCAAACCTGAGCGAGAAATGTTGGTTCTGATGAGTTCAGCATGTCCGGATGACGATAGAAGAACAGGTGCGACCGGCCTGACTGGCGAGAGCTTTCAGCGGTTTGCGGACGCCCCAAGAATCAGTCACGATACGGCCCGCATTTTCACCATTCACATCAGGCTCGTATCCAAGATACCACAGATCCGCCCCTTGGCTCCTCGCTCAACACCCATTCCACCGCCGGTGGGTTGAATCCGTAGGGACTGGGTGATACGATTCTGGGTAGTGGTTTTTGGGGTCGACGATTCGCCCGACTATGGCAGTGCCGTCATTGCCGCGGAGTTCCAGCGCCACGCGCAAGGCCAGTCGATCCCCGAGTGGGACGCCGCCAATCCCGGCGCCATCACCGGCCCCCCGTAGAAGTTCCTGCAGTTCTTCCGTTCCAGCACCCCGGAATCGATGCGGGCAGCCCTGGAAAGCCTGCCGGTGCAGGACACGGGCAGCGCGTTGTTCTCCAGCCCGGCGCAGCGCGGAGTTGACTACTCGGTGACGAAAAGTATTCTGGACGGCAGTTATGAGCGCACCGAAGCCGACGAAGCAGCCGCAAGAGCTTTCCAGCGTGAAATCAGGAAAGACGCCGACCTCCGCCGCCAGCTTGGAAACGCGCTCCCTGAAATCGTCAATTTACAAGGTCCACGTCAGCGACTCCAGCAACGGATTGGTGCCGCCATCCTCGCCGAATTATCAGGGAAAAGTCTCTTAGTTTACCGCGCCAAAGCGGAAAAGAATTCCTTCGTCGCATTGCTCGACGCCAAAGATCAGGGTGAAAACCTTGTCGCCGCATTGCATTTCCGCAAAACAAAAAACGGCATCGAAATCACACAGGTTGCCAGTGTTTACCCGAGGCAAAACCCAAAGATTCTTCAGGCATTCAGAAGAACCGCTGCGGGAGCCGTTGGGAAAATCACCTACTACCACAAAGCAAAGACCCGAGATTGGCTGAACCAGAACTCGGGGTCTAATTCCCCTCAATACTGGATCGACCATCTCGGGCGCGGCAAGAACATCCACACGGACGCGGATATTGTCAAACCAGAAGGAGGCTCGCTCATGTCCTCCCCATCCCAACCCGGCTTCTCCTTCGACCAGACCACCGACGCCGGCGACAAGCGCCAGCAGGGGCTCGATTTCACGGCCTCACAAGCCACCCCGGCATCCCCCGGCCGCTTCCGCCCGAAGACGCTGGTCGAGTTTGCCAAGCCCTACCGCGGGCCCTCCGGTGCCGTCCTGCAAGCCTACGAGTGGAAGCACACGCTCCAGGAAACCGTGGACAAGCGCGGCGAGGATGCCGCGGTGCGCGTTTCCAACTGGGAGGATGCCGCCACCAACATGCAAACCGGGCGCGAGATCGTCCAC
>JBIPMR010000186.1:0-6563 GCA_044369025.1 Luteolibacter sp. | reverse complement strand
GACATTTGCACGAAAAGCTCGCCCGGCTGGCCGTCCGGATAGAGCCCGACGGTGGTGTATCCCTCGTGCCCGGCGATCTCGAATCGGTGCGTCAGCGACATGCGGGTGTCCGGCATCGTCCGCCGCAGGCGGCTGTCGAGCTGGGTCTGGAGCGCTTCGTTTTCGCGCGAGAGCGAGGCGATCTTCGCGGCGAAGTCCTCGACGACATGAGCGTTTCCGCCGCCCATGCCGGTGGTCTTTTTAGTGTTGAGCGGCGCGGAGCGTTTCGAGCCGTCCCGATAGATGGCGACCGCCTTCAGACCGAGCTGCCAAGCCTCGATATAGGTCCGCATGATGTCCTCGACGGTGGCGTTTTCCGGGAGGTTGACCGTCTTGGAAATCGCGCCTGATAGAAACGGCTGCGCGGCGGCCATCATCAACAGGTGGCCGCGGTAATGCAGGCTGCGGCTGCCGTTGTGCGCCCGGAACGCGCAATCGAAAACCGGCAGATGTTCCGGCTTCAAGCCGCTGGCGGTGATTTTTCCGGCGTCATCGGTGACATCCTCGATGGTGTCCCACGGCTCGATGTGTTGGAGAACCGCGGCGATTTGATCGGCGCTATAACCGAGACGGCGGAGCGCGGGCGGGACGGTTTGGTTGACGATTTTCAACATCCCGCCGCTGGCGAGCAGCTTGTATTTCACCAGGGCGATGTCCGGTTCGATGCCGGTGGTGTCGCAGTCCATCCGAAACAGGCGCTCGCCTGCGGATAGTGATCCTGCCCGGGCGCGCGGCGGGCCTTTCCGGCCCCGGCGTTCCAATACCAATTCCCCTCCCCGCTGGTTTCGCTGATGCCGTATTGGTGATAGGGGCCGACGTTGAACCACACCGGGGAATTGAAAGCGCCGTATTGGTGCAGGCAGAGCCAGGTGAGATCGGCGTAGGAATTTTCCGCGCTTTCGTCGTCCTCGAAATAGCCATCCGCGAGCCCCCAAATCGGCGATCGTCCGGGTGACGCGGTGAATGAGTTGGCGGACGGAATGCTCGCGGCCGCCGGCGCTCGGGTCGTCGCCCACGGTCGCGTCACCGTAGAAGTATTTGGCCACCGCGATTTTCGTCGCCAGCACGCTCCAGTTTTTCGGCACCTCGACGTTTTCCTGCCGGAACATCGCCTTGCCGTTGTCGTCGGTGATCTCGGCGCTGCGGCGCTCCCATTCGATCCCATCGAAGGGTAAAATCCCCGGATTGGCGCAATTCCGGGGAAATCCCAAGCCGGATTTCGAGGCTGGCGAAATGTCGGCGCGGGGGTGAGTTTCTAAGGTGTTCATGAAATTGGACCGGTGAACAAGATATCCCACCCCGAAATGCCGTCCACGCATCCTCCACCACAACCTGTGCCGATTTCACGATGGCCGGAAATCAATCCCTGACCGCCAGCACCGAAACCGTCGCTTCATGCAGCAATGTTTCCGCATTGGTCCCTAAAAACAGCCCCGCGATCCGCGAAAGACCGTGCGTCCCGAGCACCACCAAGTCCGCCCCGCCGTGGCGGATGTGGCGGGTCAACGCCGACGACGCGGAGCTCGATTCGAGGATGATCTCGCTGTGGAAAACCGCGGAGAGCGCATCGGCGTAGGGGGCAAGGAAGGTTTTCATGCGCTGCCGGACCCGCGTGCGGGATTCCTCGGCATAGGGCATGGGCGAGTCCATCGCATGATCGAGCGTTTCGCCCCATGGGTCCATGGTTGGCGGATACATCACGTGCACGATATCCAGGGAGGCGTTGTTGGCCACCGCCAGCGCGATCCCCCGCTCCAGCGCGCGGCCGGCGGTGGCGGAAAAATCCGTGCAAACCATGATTTTCGAAAAATCCCCCTCCTGCCAATCCCGCAGCACCAATACATCGCACGGAGCCGATCGGACGCAGCGCGAAGCCACCGACCCCAGCCGGTCTTTGCTCAAATCATTGGCGGCGATCACCAACACCCCCGCCCCATTTTCCTCGATCGCCTTTTCAAGCTCGTCCGCCGCCCGGCCGCTGCGCACCTCGCCGCGGACCTGCGTCCCGGCCGACTCATCCTTGACCAAAGCGGCGAGCTTTTGCTCCGCCTGCCTGAAAATCGCCTCGGACCCCACGCCGCTGCCCGCGCTCGCCGCCCAGTGCGCGAGGCGGCCGGAGTCCAGCACATGCACCGCGATCACCGGCACCCCGGAGAACCCGGCCATGCGCACGGCGTGGCGCAACACAAAATTCGAGGGCGCGGAAAAGTCGATTCCCGCGATGATGGGTCGGATTTGGCGGATCATGGCGATATGAAGCTGGGAGAAGATTACCCTCAAACTACGCCGTCATCACGGGATTATTTCACCCACAGATCGCTCACCAACCCGCTTGCCCACGTCGCGCGACTCACCTATCCCGTGTCCGTCACTTGCCGGAATTCCGACTCATGCACGCCGCCACCCGCCTTCTCTCCGCCACCTCCGACCTTGTCGCAATCGCCCTTTGCTGCTGCGGATTGGAAAAATCCGGCACCCGCCCGGAGCCCACCCGCTTGCTGCAATCCACCGGCGTCGACAGCTCGCAGCGCCTGGCGAGGCTGCCCTTCGAACACGCGTGGCGCGACCCGTCCGTGGACATGACGAACTACAAACACATCGTCGTCCGCCCCGTCACCACCCGGTTTCTCCGCACCGAGCAGTGGGAAAACAACAAGAGCGCCCTCATTCCTAACAAACGCGAGCTTTTCCCCACCGTGAAACGCAGCTGGCTGAGCATTTTCTAACCAGCCGCGCGGTCGGTCATGCGCGGATTTCGCAAATACCGCATCAGCGATTGGGGTTTCATCCGCCCTTTTGAAATGCCATGGTCGCCCGCAGGCAGCGTGTGCTCATCGCAGCATTTGCACGCGGATTGCTGCATTCTCGTCCGCCCATGAGCACCACCGCACCCTCCTACGGAAACCTGACCATCCCCAATCTCGGCCCGCGCCTTTTCCCCTCCCCTTCCCTCCAGCGCGGCTATTCGCCGGAAGGCACCGCCTGGCACTCGGACGGCGACCGGATCCTGCTCAACGACCACATCAACGTCGTCCAGCACGCGATCCAATACCACACTCCGCTCAAGTCCATCGAGCTCGCCGGACCGCGCCGCGAGATTTTCTTCAACCCGCCGGAAGCCACCTGTGCCATCGTCACCTGCGGCGGTCTCTGCCCCGGGCTCAACGACGTCATCCGCGCCATCGTCATGCAGGCGTGGTATGGCTATGGCGTCCGCCGCGTCCTCGGCATCCCCTTCGGCTACGAAGGGCTCAACCCCGCTTTCGGCCACGAACCGCTCGAACTCACCCCGCAGACGGTCAGCACCATCCACTACTTCGGCGGCACCTTGTTAGGTTCCTCCCGCGGCAAGCAGGATGTCACCATCATGGCCGACCGCCTCGAAGAACTCGGCGTGGACATGCTCTTCGTCATCGGCGGTGACGGATCCCAGCGCGGAGCCCACGACCTCTTCGTCGAATTCGAAAAACGCAAGCATCCTATCGCCATCGTCGGCGTGCCCAAGACCATCGATAACGACCTGCTCTACATGGATCGCAGCTTTGGCTATCAGACCGCGTTCACCGCCGCCTTCCAGGCCGTCATCTCCGCCCACACCGAGGCCCGCGGCGCGCGCAACGGCGTCGGCGTGGTGAAACTGATGGGCCGCGACTCCGGCTTCATCGCCTGCGCCGCCGCCCTCGCCACCGGTGAGGCGAACTTCGTGCTCATCCCCGAAGTGCCCTTCAAACTCGAAGGTGAATCCGGCCTGCTCGCGCTGATAGACAAGCGCCTCGCCGAGCGCGGCCACGCCGTCATCATCGTCGCCGAAGGTGCCGGCCAGGACCTGCTCGCCGAAAGCGATCTCGGCGTGGACGCCTCCGGAAACCAACGCTTCGGCGATATCGGGATTTTCCTCAAGGACCAGCTCACCGTGCATTTCAAATCCCGGAAAACCGAGCTCAACCTCAAATACATCGATCCCAGCTACATCATCCGCAGCGTCCCCGCCGCCCCCGAAGACCGCGTCTTTTGTTTCAACCTCGGCCGCAACGCCGTGCACGCCGCCATGGCCGGCAAGACCGGGATGGTCATCGCCCGCTGGCACCAGCGCTTCGTCCACCTGCCCGTCGGTCTGGTCACCAGCGGCCGCCGCAAGGTGGATGCCCAGGGCGACCTCTGGCGCTCCGTGCTCGAGTCCACCGGCCAACCGGCCAGGATGGGATAGACTTCAACTGGTCCCTAACTACTCTGTTTCCCGCACCAAGGTGAGCCACGCGCTCTCCTTGGGTCGTTTCCACCCGGTTCAAGCCGGACGGAAGGACTGCGGAAAAGCCAGATTTCCCGCGATAAGAAATCGCGAGTCCTATCCTTGCCACCGGCACCTCGTTCCGCTAGAAGCACGGTTGTGCTTTCCTCCCCGAAACTCATCCGTGTGCCATGAGCTGGGCCACGATCTGCTGGTCGATGGCCGCCGCCGCGTCGCTGACGCTGGGGCTGGTGCATCTGATGGTCTGGTGGCAGAATCGGGAGAAAACAGACCGTCTGTTGTTCTTCGCCATGACCTGGGCCACGGCGTGGATGGCTTACTGCGAGCTGGGAATGATGAAGGCGCGCGCGCCGGAGGAGTTCGCGACGATGCTGCGTTGGTATCACGTGCCGGTGTGGCTGAATTTCATCGCGGTCGCCGGCTTCGTGCTGATTCATCTGCGGGCGGGCCGGTTGTGGCTGGCGGCGCTGGCGCTCGCGATGCGCACGATCACGCTGGGGATCAATTTCGCGTTTCCACCGGCACTGAACTTTCGCGAGCTCACCGGCTTGCGGATGGTTCCGTTTCTCGGTGAGGAGGTGGCGCTCGCGGTGGGCCGACCCAGTCCCTGGATGGCGCTGGCACAGGGCGCGCTGCTGGTGCTGCTGGTGTTCGTCGTGGATGCCTCGATCACCGTCTGGCGGCGCGGGGAGAAACGGCGGGCGGTTCTAACTGGCGGAAGCATCGCGTTCTTCATCTTCGCGGGAACACTGCAGGCGATTCTCGCTTATTGGCACATCCTGGATATTCCCGGGGGCGGGAGTCTCTATTTCCTGGGCATGCTGATGGTGACGGCCTTCGACCTGACTCTGGAAACGAAACGCGCGGCGACGCTGGAGGTGGAGCTGAGAGACACCCAGGAAAGCAAGCACCAGGAGGTTGCGCATCTCGGGCGGGTGGCGGCGTTCGGCGAAATCTCGGTCTCGCTCGCGCATGAGATGAACCAACCGTTAGGAATCATCCTGAGCAACGCGCAGGCAGCGCAGCGGTTGTTAGCGAGGGAGTCGCCGGATCTGAAGGAGGTGGGTGAAATCCTGAAGGACATCGTGAGCGAGGATTTGCGTGCCAGCGAGGCGATCCAGCGGATGCGCGCGCTGCTGAAACGCGGCGAGGTGAACCGGCAGCAGGTCGCGGTGAACGAGGTGGCGGCCGAGGTGTTTCACCTGATGAAGAACGAGCTGGCCCGCCGCGAGGTGGTGCTGAGCCGCGAGCTGGCTGAAAACCTTCCCGCGGCTTCCGCCGACCGGATCCAGCTCCAACAGGTGTTGCTCAATCTCATGCTCAATGCCTGCGAGGCGATGGCTGCGAACGATCCCGGCCAAAGAAGCCTTCATGTTTCCACGGCCAGCGATGGGAAGACCGTGGGCATCCAGGTGACGGACACCGGGCGCGGATTGCCGGCGGAGGTGGAGCAGATTTTCCAACCGTTCCACACCACCAAGGAGCAGGGACTCGGCATGGGGCTGGCGATCTGCCGCTCGATCGTCACCGCGCACCACGGCCAACTCTGGGCCGAGAAAAACGAAACCGGCGGCGCGACCTTCCATGTCGTGCTGCCGATCCGGGAGGGAAGGTCATGAGCGGAACCGGAATGGTCTATCTGGTGGACGACGAGCCCGGGATGCTCAAGGCGTTGTCGCGATTGTTAGACAGCGGGGGTTTCCTGGTGACGTGTTTCCGCTCCGCCACGGATCTCCTGGCGAATCTGCCGGAGGAGGCCGTCGGCTGCCTGGTGCTGGATGTGGCGATGCCGGGACTGGATGGAATGGAGCTCCACCAGCGCTTGAACGACAGCGGCAACCGGCTCCCGGTCGTTTTCCTAACCGGCCACGGCGACATCCCGATGAGCGTGCGCGCCATCAAGTCCGGTGCGGTGGATTTCCTGACCAAACCGGTGCAGGCGGAGAAGCTGTTGGCCGCCGTGCGCGCCGCCATGGAATTGTCAGAAGCTCGTGCGGCGGATCGCGCCGCGAACGGAAGGCAGCTTGCGAGGCTGGAGCGGCTGACTCCGCGCGAACTCGACGTGCTGCGGCAGGTGATCACCGGAAAACTGAACAAACAGATCGCCGCCGACCTGGGAACCGGCGAGCAGAACATCAAGATCCACCGCATGCGGATGATGGAGAAGATGGGCGTGGAGTCCGTCGCGGAATTGGTCCGGCTGGCGGAGCGGCTGGGAGTCGAGCCGGCGGGGCGTTAAACGAAAGTTCAATACCCAAGACTCCCATGGTCTGAC
>JBIPMR010000184.1:0-6567 GCA_044369025.1 Luteolibacter sp. | reverse complement strand
CACCGATGCTGACACTGTAACCCCTGCGCACGCCGATGCGGTCGATCATGTAGCCGGCCAGCAGGAAGCCGAACGCATAACAATATTTGAAGATCGCATCCAGGAAACTCATCTTCTCCCGGAAAGTCGCCAGGTCCGCCTCGGTCAGCGGCTGGTCCAGCGGAATGCCCAGCATCTGGTGGCGGAAAGTCGTGTCCAGCATCGTGAACGAGAACACGTTCCGGTCGATGTAGTTGATGGTGGTCGCCAGGAACAGCACCGCGCAGATGCGCCAACGGTAGCTACCGATTTTTTCACTCACGGAGGTGGAGGACATGCTTGGGGACGGGTGGGGCTTTCGGGCGGGATTCTAGCAGCTTTCAGCCGCACCCGGAGATTGTCGGGGGCGGATTGTGCTGGCGAGAAATAAAAATGCCCGCGGCCATTCAGCCAATAGCGCGGCCTTGCCCGCGGACACTCCGGACGCGTCACCCTTGCAGCGCCCGCAAGGCACCGCGCACCAGCGCTTCGGTCGGCGCCGCCGGGTCCGCGTCGAGCACCTTGCGCACCGCCTTGCGCGCGTCCACCTGCTTGTAACCCAGCGCGATGAGGGCCAGCTCCGCGTCCGCCGCCGAGGCACTCACCTGCCCGGCCGCCGCGTCCTGCCAGGTGTCGGTCACCCCGACCTTGTCCTTGAGTTCCAGCACGATTCGTTCCGCGGTCTTTTTTCCCAGCCCCTTGATCCGCGAAAGCTCCGCCACATCGCCGGCCACCACCGCGGTCTTGAAACGCGAAACCGGCAGCCCGCTCAGCACCGCCATCGCGATCGCCGGGCCGATCCCGCTGACGCGGTCGATGAGCATCAGGAAAACATCGCGCTCCTCCTCGCTCGCGAATCCATAAAGCGTGTGCGCCGTTTCCCGGATGTGAAGGTGGGTGCGCAAATCCACGTCCACCCCCTCCGCCGCGTGCAACCGGTCAAACGTGGAAAGCGGAATCAGCACCTCGTAGCCCACCCCGTGCACATCGACCACCAACCGGTTCGGATACGCCTCGATCACTTTTCCCCGCAGTCTCGCTATCATCGTCCGCGCAGCTTGCCTGCGCGATCCGACGCGTCAATCCGGATCATGGCGGCGGTTGCCATCCGCCAAACCCGTCCCGCCCCCCAGCCACCGGTCGCGCACAAGGATTTGTAGCACGGGAACAAGGCGCAGGGACGAAGGGCACGCAGGCAAGGCGGATTTCGCTGAACCTCGATCGCCCCGCAGGGATAGCGTGTCCATTCAGCGGGCTGGGACCGCGAGTCTGCGACTCGCATGTCCATGGAAAGCGCAAGTGAGACGGAACGGCGGTCCTTTGGCCACGCATGGGCGGCGAGTTTGAAACTCGCGGTCCCAGCCGCATGAATCGCTTGGACGCTCCGCGGAAAAAGGAATCGACGTTTCGGCAATCGATTTTAGCATCCCGGCATGTCCGGTCGCGAAGATCTCCAGAATTTGTCCCTGCTTGGAAAAGCCGACACCCGCCTGCCTGCCAGCCCGGAAGAGGCGAAACTGGAAATTTTCCCGAATCAACGGCCCGGCCGGCGCTATTGGATCACGCTGAATTGCCCGGAATTCTCCTCGCTGTGCCCGGTGACCGGCCAGCCGGACAGCGCGAAAATCGTCATCCGCTACGTGCCGGGCGCGACCTGCGTCGAGACGAAGAGCCTGAAATTCTATCTGGCGTCGTTCCGCAACCAGCCCGCTTTCAACGAAGAAATCGTCAACCGCATTCTCGACGATCTGGTCGCGGCGCTCAAGCCACAGGAACTCGTCGTGCGCGGCGAATTCGCCCCGCGCGGCGGAATCCAACTCACTACGGAAGCCACCTACCCGGAACCTCCGGCCCCCTCCGCATGAAAGTCTGCGTGCTGCTGAGCGGGGGGATGGATTCGGTGGCCGCGTTTTACGAGGCGCTGGAAACCCACGAGGTGGCGGCGTGTTTGTCGTTTGATTACGGTTCGAAGCACAACGCCCGTGAGATTCCTTTTGCGCAGCTCCACGCGGACCGCCGCGGCGTGACACACCACACCATCCCGCTGGATTTCATGAACCAGCTCTTCAAGTCCGATTTGCTGAAATCCGGCGGCGAGATCCCGGACGGCCATTACGCCGAGCTGACCATGAAACAAACCGTCGTCCCGTTTCGCAATGGCATCATGCTGGCGATCGCCGCCGGCTATGCGGAAAGCATCGAGGCGGATGGCCTGGTGATCGCCGCGCATTCCGGCGACCACGCGATCTATCCGGACTGCCGCGAGCCGTTCATGCAGGCGATGGCCACCGCGATGGGCGAGGGGACTTATGCGGAAATCCAGTTGCTGCGGCCCTTCATCGCTACCGATAAATCCGGCATCGCGAAGCGTGGCGTCGAACTCGGAATCGACTTTGCCGAAACCTGGTCCTGTTATAAAGGAGGTGAACTGCATTGCGGCGTCTGCGGCACCTGCGTCGAGCGCCGCGAGGCATTCCTCCTCGCCGGCCTGCCCGACCCCACGCATTACGCCCAAACGCCCGAACTTCCGATCCTTGAATCCTAAATTCAGAAATTAGAACCACGGATGGCACGGAATACACGGATGAAGAATACCTTGGCGCGGAATTCCGCAGCACCCGCCGGGATTGAAGATTCAGTCATGCAGTTCTCTAACAATCCGTGTAATCTGTGTAATCCGTGGTTCACATCTTCGTTTCCCGGTTGATTCATTCCCTTCTCTGATCCGCGTCCATCTTTGTTCATCTGCGGCTGAAAAACTCTCCACACCATGCCCTATCGAATCTGTAAATCCCTCGAAGTGGAAAACGGCCACATGCTCACCAAGCATCCGGACAAGTGCCGGTTTCCGCATGGTCACACCCGCAAGGTGGAGTTTGTGATCGAAGCGGACGAACTCGATGACAACCAGATGGTCTGCGATTTCAAGATCATCAAGCAGGCCGTCGGCGAGTGGCTGGATTCCTTCGATCACGCGCTCTGCATGAACACCGCGGATCCCGCCTACGCGGATTTCAAGGCGCGCTACGGCGACCGTGTCATCGGTTTTGAAAACCAGGATCCGACCACCGAGTTGATGGCGCGCACCATTTTCGACCACGCCGCCGCGGCTTTAGCGGCTTACTCGCGGCGCACCGACACCCGTTATCTCCTCAACCCGGACGTCCGCCTCCTGCGCGTGCGGGTCTGGGAAACCTCCTCCTCCTGGGCGGAATACGAAAAAGGCCCCACTTCCTGAATCATGTCTAACCATCCATCTCCCTTGCCCGACATCCAGGCGACCCCGGACACCCGTGGCATCGCCATCGACCAGGTCGGCGTGTCGGATCTGCGCTACCCGATCCAAGTGCTCGATCACGAGGGCAATCCATTTCCCACGGTCGCCAAAATCTCGATGTCGGTGCATCTGCCACATCACTTCAAGGGCACGCACATGAGCCGCTTTCTCGAGGTGCTCAGCAAGCACGAGGGCGAGGTGACCATGCGCACGCTGCCGGTGATCCTTCACGATTTGAAGGAAACCCTCGATGCCGAGGAGGCGCACATCGAGGTGGCGTTCACCTATTTTGTCACCAAGAAAGCCCCGGTTTCCGGTTCGCCGGCCAAGGTCGGCTGCGATGTGGTGTTCCAAGGGACCTCCAACGGCACCGTCGATGACTTCGTGCTCTGCGTCACGGTGCCCGTCACCACGCTCTGCCCGTGTAGCAAGGAGATCAGCGAATACGGCGCCCACAACCAGCGCGGTTACGTCACTCTGGAAGTCCGGCCGAAGGCAAAAGCCGGCGGCTGGGAACTCATCCTCATCGAGGACCTGATCGCCGTCGCCGAGCAATCCGGCTCCGCCCCGGTTTACGCCCTGCTCAAGCGCACCGACGAACGCTTCGTCACCATGCAGGCCTATGACAACCCCGTCTTCGTCGAGGACGTGGTGAGGAATGCCGCCGCCCTGCTGCGGGCCGACCCGCGCGTTTCCTCGTTCACCGTGAAAGCGGTGAATCACGAGAGCATCCACGACCACAACGCCTTCGCCACCATCGTCAGCCGCTGAATCTTTGTCGGGTCGCCGGTTCGGGCGGTTAGAAATCCTCATCTCCAGCCCGCATGCGGAAAATCATTGCTCCGGAAATCCTGTTGGATGCCTACGCCCAAGGAGTCTTCCCGATGGCGCACGAAGGGCAGATCCAGTGGTTTTCACCCGAGCTGCGCGGCTTGATCCCACTGGACGAGCGCTTCCACATTCCCCACGGCTTGAAGCGCAGCCTGCGGAAAATGCCCTTCGAGGTCAGGTGGAACACCGCCTTCCGTGAAGTCATGCTCGGCTGCGCGGAACGCGAGGACACCTGGATCGATGAGGTGATCCTGGAAAGCTACTGCGCCCTGCACGAACTCGGCCATGCCCATTCGGTCGAGTGCTGGGATGCGGACGGGCTGCAGGGCGGCCTTTACGGCGTCTCGCTGCCCGGTGTGTTTTTCGGCGAAAGCATGTTCTCCCGCAAAACCGACGCCTCCAAAATCGCGCTCGTCGCCCTCGTCGGACGCCTGCGGGAAACGCACTTCACCCTGCTGGATACCCAGTGGATGACCGGACATCTCTCCCAGTTCGGCGGCTACGAGCTGCCGCGCAACGCCTACCACGCCGCCCTGAAAAAGGCTCTTGCGGGAATGTGACGCACCCATTCCTTGATATCCAAGTGCAAATGTTGCCATTTTGACAACACACTTGAATGAATGTCATCACCAAGCGCCGCATCTTCGACTATGCCAAGCAACACCCGAACGCCGCCGCCAACCTTACCGCGTGAACGGCCCTAGCCTACCAACAGCAGGACGATGCAGCCATCGTGAAACTACTCGGAACCACCAACCTCGACACCCAGCTCCCGGAGCAGCCCATTCTGGCGCGGCTTCTGCACCCGTATGTGGAGCATCGGTTCACCTATCACCAATGGATCAATGAGGCGAAGCGCAGGTGCACAAACCCCTTGCCCCGCAGCGCAGGATACCGCGGACTTGCAACCGCCAACGGCGAATACGCCATGAGCCTGACGCTCGCAGCATGTCTCGCACTCCGGGACCCAACGCTTGCAGGTGCCATCCCGACCATCGCCATCGAGGAACATTACCGCGCCACGGATGCAACCCCCAAGGTCTGTGTCAATGAGACGTTGCGGCGTTTTATCGGCGTGGTGATAGAGGGAAATCGCTCCGACGCACGACGCCTTCACGAATATCTCGAAGTCGAGGAGGAGTATGACCGCTGGATTGCGGGAAAGATCAAGAGCTTCAAAATGAAATACCGCCATAACGATGACCGGATTCGTTATGGGAATGCTGCGAAAGAAATCGTGCTGAGCTTGCGCATGGCACAAGAGGTCGCACAGCACGAAAAGACCCGGCGCGGTGTGCAGATGAAAATTTATCTGGAACATCAGAAGCGGTGGAAAACCACGCCCGCACTCATGCGCCATGCCGGCCTGATCTGATGTCGGAGGAGTTGATGAACGCGACCGCAGCCACCTTGTAAATGCCTCTTCGATGTCGGCCGCTGGGGGGCCCTCCCGCGGCCGGCACCAACGAGAGTGGCCACATGGAGAAGGCCACGGCCGCCTAGAGCCGCACAGGAGCGCGCTGAGGCCCTTCCCGCTTCCACCCGGTCAAATCCCACCCCCGGAGGGACATCTCCTTCCAGAATGCTCCTCGTTACCTCCAAGCGACCGCCATTCTCAAATCGGCCACATGTGGCCGATTTGACAGCGGCACTGTGGGGCAAGCAGGTGTGAAGACTTTCACCGCAGCAAACAACGGACGAAGCTGGTATCCTCGCTCGCGGACAGTTTTTCCGCATTTGCGGAATCGCCGCATACAAGTTCGGCGATGAGGCTGCCAGCGTCACCTTGTGGCGGATCAACCCGGGATGAGCGCGGTTGGTTCGGACCGTTTGAAAATGTCTCCACGTGGAGACGTTTTGGAGCGCCTGAGGCGGACCCGTTCGAAAAAACTCCGGCTGCGGCAACAACAGCCTCAGACATCCTGACCTGGAAGGAAAGTCGATGAAGGTGATCCGAGACGCTCCCGTGAATAGCACCACGGGTCACCAATGCCTTTCGGCGGGGAGTCCTGTGAGGACTCGACTACGAAACGGAAGATGCAATTGCATGCGAGATGTCACCAATGCCTTTCGGCGGGGAGTCCTGTGAGGACCGGTAGCCAGCTACAAGAAGCAATCGCCCATTTTGGGGTCACCAATGCCTTTCGGCGGGGAGTCCTGTGAGGACAACGTCTGCAAAGATGCAAGCAAGGGTTGCGCCGCAGGTCACCAATGCCTTTCGGCGGGGAGTCCTGTGAGGACTTCAAACCGTTCACCATAAAACCGGCGCAATCCGGGTGTCACCAATGCCTTTCGGCGGGGAGTCCTGTGAGGACACAGTGAAGCGGTGAACAGTGAAGCAGCGGAAAATGCGTCACCAATGCCTTTCGGCGGGGAGTCCTGTGAGGACAAGGGCGCTGGTACAGTGGTGACTGGACGGAAGTAATGGTCACCAATGCCTT
>JBIPMR010000183.1:0-6571 GCA_044369025.1 Luteolibacter sp. | reverse complement strand
GCTTCATCGCCTCGCCGGGCGCAAATGCCGGATTCGCCTCGGGGAAATCCTGCTCGTGGATGGTGCCGCTGGTGAAGGCCGCATGCTCCCACGCCTCGTCGGCGGTGAAGGCGAGGATCGGCGCTAACAATTTCGCGATGGCGGTGAAGATCTCATGCATCGCGGCCTGCGAGGCAAGACGACGCGGGGAATCCGCGGCGTCGCAATACATGCGGTCCTTGGTCGCATCGATGTAGATGGCCGAGAGGTCGTGGGTGCAGAAGTTGTTGAGGGAGTTGAAGACCTTGCGGAATTCGTAGGTCTCGTAGGCGGCGAGGCACTCGGCGGTGACGGCGTGGAGGCGCTCGAGGATCCAGCGGTCGAGCAGCGTGTAATCCGGATTTTCGACGGCTTTGAAACCATCGAGATTTCCCAACAGAATCCGCAGGGTGTTGCGCAGGCGGCGGTAGGGCTCGGCGACTTGTTTGAAGAGGTCCTCGCCGAAGGGAACTTCGTTCTGCCAGTCCACCGAGGAAACCCACAGGCGGACGATATCGGCGCCGTATTGGTTGTAGAAATACGCGGCGTCGGTGGGCTTGCCGGCTTTCCCGGCATCGGATTTCGCGAGCTTCTTCTTGTCCTTATCGACCACGAAGCCGTGGGTCATCACCGTTTTGTAAGGCGCGTGGCCGCGGTAGCCGGTGCTGAGCATCAGCGAGCTCTGGAACCAGCCGCGGTGTTGGTCGGTGGCTTCCAGATAGAGATCGGCCGGGCAGTGGAGTTGCGGATGCGCGTCGAGCACGGCGGCGTGCGAGCAGCCGGAATCGATCCACACATCAAGCGTGTCGCGGCATTTTTTCACCCCGGCGGGCAGATCCAGCAGCGCGGCGAGTTCGGCGTCGGATTTTTCAAACCAGACGTTGGTGCCTTCTTTTTCGACAAGGTCGGCGACCTTGAGGGCGAGTTCGGACGAGATGATCACCTCGCCGTCTTCCGCAAAGAACACCGGCAGTGGCACGCCCCAGGTGCGCTGGCGCGAGATGCACCAATCCGGGCGGCTTTCGACGGTGCCGTAGATCCGGTTGCGGCCCCAGGCGGGCAGCCACTCGACCTTGTCGATCTCCGTCAGCGCCTGGCCGCGGAGCGTGTCGAGCGAGATGAAAAACTGCTCGACGGCGCGGAAGATGATCGGCGTTTTCGAGCGCCAGCAATGCGGATAGGAGTGCTTGTAAACTTCCTGGCCGAGCAAGTGGCCGCTGCCGGCGAGGATCTCGATGATGCGCGTGTTCGATTTGAAAACATGCACGCCGACGAGCTCGGCGAGGCCGACTTCTTCGGTGAATTTGCCTTCGTTATCGACGGGTGATAGAACCGCGAGACCATTCTGTTGGCCGGCCACGTAGTCATCCGATCCATGGCCGGGAGCGATGTGCACCGCGCCGGTGCCGGCCTCGGTGGTGACAAAATTCGCAAGAATGAGCTTCGAGGTGCGGTCGAGGAACGGATGTCCGGCCTCGAAGCCTTCGAATTCCTTGCCCTTGCTTTCGCGGATCGTCTCCGCCAGCGCGTAGCCGGTTTTTTCGGTGAAAGCACCAATGAGCTCGCGCACGATCACAAAAGTTTCGACCAGATCGTCCTTGATGAATCTCCCGACGACGTAGGTGAACTCCGGATGCAACGCGATGCCGAGGTTGGCCGGAAGCGTCCATGGGGTGGTGGTCCAGATGACCATGCTGGCCTGGCCGGCGAGCTCGCCGGAGACGAGCGGGAACTTGACGAAAATCGCCGGGCTTTCCTTGTCGGCGTATTCGACTTCGGCTTCCGCGAGCGCGGTTTGCGCGCCGTAGGACCACTGGACCGGCTTCTTCGCCTGATAGATGTTGCCGTTTTCCACGAGCTTGGCGAAGACGCGCAGGATGCTCGCCTCGTAGCCGGGATCCATCGTCAGATAGGGGCTGTTCCAATCGCCGAACACCCCGAGCCGGCGGAACGAACCGCGCTGGATGTCGATGTATTTCATGGCGAATTCGGTGCAGCGGCGGCGGATTTCCGCAGGCTCCAGACCGGCGGCTTCCTTGACGACTTTGAATTCGATCGGCAATCCGTGGCAGTCCCAACCGGGCACGAACGGCGCGGCGAATCCGGCCATGGTCTTCGATTTCACGACCAGATCCTTGAGCAGCTTGTTGAGCGCGGTGCCCATGTGGACGTCGCCATTCGCGAACGGCGGACCGTCGTGGAGGATGAATTCCGGGGCGTTCTGGGCGCGGCGGCGGGCGAGGATTTTCTCGTAAAGCCCCTCGTTTTCCCACTTCGCGAGGCGGGCGGGTTCGTTCTGCACCAGATCCCCGCGCATCGGGAAAGGGGTTTGCGGAAGGGTCAGGGTGTCTTTGTAATTCGGGGCGGCGCTCATGACGGGGCGCGGAAACTAGCAATGGCTTCCCACGGGGTCAACCACGGGAAAACGGCTCTGAAAAGCATCCCGGAATCCGCGCCGCTCTTCACGGACCGCGGGATTCATCCCGCCCGAGAAGCGGGAAATTCATGGAACGCGGAAAAATGGCAGGGCGCCAATCCGATACAGTCCCGACAGCGGGACCGGATCCCCCAAACAGGGCTTTGAGAGCAATTCCGACAGGCTGCCAGGAGGCAGGCATCAACCCCGGCCACCTTGGGCTTCGCGAAGCATCCAAAGCGGTGTCGATATCGCCTGCCGGATGAAGCTCACCGTTTATGATCGCAAGGCGAACGAAAAGGCCGAACGCCCGCCTCACGAAGCCGGACTGCACCGGTTGCGCAAACCGCACACGCCCCGCGCGCTGCCCGCCACGCGCTGGTCCGCAACCTCCACGGCATCCGCGATTGGCAGCGGTTCCACGCGCCATTTACCGCACACGCCGCGTGATTCGGCCGGCATCCGTCACGCTATTGCCAAGCGGGCGGATGTCTGCCAAGGCTGCGGCATGCAGTTCCATCGCTCACTCCCAATCATCGGGTGCGTTCTCCTCACGGGTTCGGCCGGCCTCTTCGCGGCGGAGAATTTTTCGTTCGACGCGCTGTGCGCCAAGGCCCGCAAAATGGCTGCGGCTCCCTACAGTCCGTCGAAGCTGGAGCTCGCGGATTTTTGGAAAAACCTGACTTACGATCAACACCGCGACATCCGGTTCGAGATGGAGTCCGGCTTGTGGGCGGGGGAAAAAGGGCCGTTTTCAATCGATTTCTTCCATCCGGGATGGACGGCGAAAAAGATGGTGACAATCCACGAAGTGGCCGACGGGAAAGCGGCGGCGCTCAAGTTCGACCAAAGCCTTTTCAACTACGGGAAACAAATCGGAACTGCCGGTGCTCCGCCGCCTCCGGGCTACGCCGGTTGGCGGGCGCGCACGCATTTGAACACGGCGGACTATATGGACGAGTTCCTCGTGTTCATGGGCGCGAGTTATTTCCGGGCGATTCCGAAAGACGCGCCTTACGGGCTCTCCGCCCGCGGCTTGTCGATCAACAGCGGGTTGCCGGGCGTGGGTGAGGAATTCCCGGACTTTTCCGAATTCTATCTGGAAAAACCAGAGAAGGATTCGAAAAGCCTCAGGGTGAACGCCCTGCTCACCGGTGAGAGCGTCGCCGGAGCCTATCAGTTCACCATCACCCCGGGGCCGGCAACCGTCGTCGAGGTGGTGGCGGAAATCACGCTGCGCCGCCCGGTGAGGCAGCTCGGGATCGCGCCGTTTTCCAGCATGTTCTGGTTCGGCGAGGGGACCCACCCGCGGCCGTATGATTTCCGGCCGGAAGTGCATGACAGCGACGGACTGCTGATGGAACTCGGCAGCGGAAATCTCCACTACCGCCCGCTGGAAACCACCAAGGACCAGTTCCGCCACTGCGTTTTCACGCTGGAGAAACCCCGCTCCTGGTCGCTGTTGCAGCGCGACCGTTCGTTCCTCTCCTATCAGGATCCGGAGGCGCTCTATCATAACCGGCCGAGCGTGCGGGTCGAGCCGGTCGAGGGATTCGATCTTGGAAAACTCCACCTGATCGAAATGCCGACCCGCGACGAGACGGACGACAACGTGATCCTCCTGTGGGAGCCGCAGCCGGCTCTCGAAGTCGGGAAGACCGCGCGTTTCCACTATCGCCTGCGCTGGATGCGCGACCCCGCGCCGTCCGGGCTTTTCACCGTCCGCGCCACGCGTGCGGGCACTCCGGTGCAGAAGCCGGACGAGGTGCTGATGGCCATCGATTTCGCGAAGCCGCTGCAACCGGAACTCAAGGTCGGCGATCCGAAATGGGATGATATTTCAAAATTCAAGCCGGTCGTCACCATCAACCAGCAATCGGTGGAGCTCATCCACGTCGGCCTAACCGACATCAGCATGCCCAATGTCGACGCGCTTCCCGCCGGCCTCGGACGCAGCGACAAGCTCCACATGCCCCAGGTCCTGCGCGCGTTTTTCGTCTGCAAGCCCCCGGCCGACCTGACGAACATGGACATGACCTGCGAACTTCAGGATGACAACGGCAAGGCCGTCTCCGAGCGCTGGGTTTATCTGTGGAACAAGAGCCGCTAAACCCTGTTAGTCCGTCGGCGGAGTGATCAACACCTTGTCGATCCGGTTGCGGTCGAGGTCCACGATTTCCACCCGGAAACCACCGACGAGGAAGTGCTCACCGGTGGTGGGGATGTGACCCCGCGCCTGAAGGATGAAACCGCTGAGCGTGGAAAATTCGCGCTCTGATTCGCCGCCCAGCGGGAAATCCGGGAACAGATCCTCGAATTCATCGATGCGGATCATCGCATCGACCAGCCAGGTGCCGTCCTCGCGCTCGACGGCATCCGGTAGGGCATTTTGCGGTGATTCGAAGTCACCGATGATGGTTTCCATCACGTCGTGAAGCGTGATCAAACCGGCAATGCCGCCGAACTCATCCGCGACCAGGGCAAAGGTGGAATCGTTTTTCCGCAAGGTTTCCAACAACTTATTGAGCGGCTGGGTCGGCGGCACCAGCAGCGGCGGGGTCAGCAGCGGCCGGAGATCGCCCTGGTGGTCGGCATGATCGGCGGCGAACAGGTCCTTGATGGAGACCATCCCTAACAAGTTGTCCCGCCGGCCCTCGAACACCGGAAAATGCGTGTGCCCGCTGCCGAGCGCCGCCTTGCACGCCTCGCCCCAGCTCATTTCCACATCCAGCCAGACGATTTGCCCGCGATGGATCATCAAGTCGCGCACGTCCAGGCTGTCGAGCCCCAGCACCGCCTCCACCATTCCCGACTCGCCGGGAATGAGCGTGCCGCTGCGCTCGCTTTCGCGGACCAGCATTTTCACCTCCTCCTCACTGACCGCGGCCTCGGCAGCCGGCCGCACCCGCAACAAGGCCAGCACCAGATCGGTGGAAAAACCCAACAATCTCACAACCGGCGAGGCGGCTCGGGAAAGATGGCCCATCGGCCTGGCGGCCATGCGGGCGATGGCCTCGGGATTTCCCATGCCGATCCGCTTTGGCACGAGTTCGCCAATCACCAGCGAAAAATAGGTGATCGCACCCACCACGATGGCCACCGCCAGCGCATCCGCCCAGCGGTCGATCCATGGCACCCACGCCAGCACCTCGGCGAGACTGCCAGCCAGGGTGGCGCCGCCAAACGCCCCGGCCAACACGCCAACCAGGGTGATCCCGATCTGCGTGGTGGATAAAAATTTGTTAGGCGATTCGACCAGCTCCAGGGCGGCCTTCGCCCTCACGTCGCCTGCTTCCGCCCATTGGCGCAGGCGCGATTTCCGGCTGGAAACCACCGCAATCTCGATCATGGCAAAGAGCCCGTTGAGCAGCAGCAGGAGAAAAATGAAGATCACTTCGAGGGCGACGACGGGCATTCACCAAGCAATCACAGCGGACCACCAGACGCCAGAGCCATTCCGTTGACGCCTCGTGACGTGGATGGTTTGAAAAGCCGAAGTTTCATGGAATAATAATTGGAATAGTTCTTGATATCAGTCCGGCTGGACCTAGTTTGCCGTCGCAATGGTCAGCAAATCCCCAGAAATCCCAGCCGAAATCGACATCCCGGATGAAATCGCGGGGCTCCGGATGACACGCCAGCGGCAAGAGGTGTATCGGATTCTCCAGCAGGAAAGAAACCACCCGACGGCCAACGACGTCTTCATGCGGGTGAAAGACCGCCTGCCGCACATTTCGCTGGCGACCGTTTACAACTGCCTCGAAGCCCTCGTGCAACACGGCATCATCCGCCAGGTGAATTTTGATCGCGAGTCCTCGCGCTACTGTCCGAATCTCAGCGAGCACGGCCATTTCCACGACGCCGCCACCGGCGTGATCCATGACGTCGATTTCAAGCCCGGCATCAATCTTGCCGATATCCTCAACCTCCCGCCCGGAGCCGTCATCGATGATGTGGAAATCACCCTCCGCGGGAAACTCGTCAGCATTTAATCTTAAATTTCAAATCCCCGATCTCAAACTTTTCTCCCATGAGCCTACACATCCAAGACCTCCACGCCACCCTCGAAAACGGCACCGAAATCCTCAAAGGCGTCAACCTCGACATCCCGAAGGGCGAAGTCCACGCCATCATGGG
>JBIPMR010000182.1:0-6601 GCA_044369025.1 Luteolibacter sp. | reverse complement strand
CAACCGTTGTTAGGGAACCTCGAGAGGGTCATGCGTTTGCCGTTGCAGAACAAATCGACGATCCCGCCGCCATCGCTGAAAACATCCGGATAGGGTTTCGAGTGCGCGACTCCGTGGGCCTTCAAGTCGAGGGCGAGGACCCTGCCACGGGCTGGCACGGCGAGCCGGGCAAGGGTGGGCTCGTCGGTGATGGGTTGGAACGCGGAGGGCGCGAGCCGCCTGCCGCCTAACAAGCGCGGCGATTGGCCGTCTCCCGCGCGATAGACGACGGGATGCTCCGCGGTGCCGGAGTCTTGCTTGCCGAGTTCGAAGGGCTTTTCGAAATGATAGTCGCCGCCGGCGAGCCAGATGGTCACCGGTTTTCCGGTTGCGGTGCGGACCGCCATTTTCGCGCGTTCCAAGGTGGCGAACGGATGGTTTTCCGAACCATCCGCCGCATCATCGCCGGCGGGCGAAACGTGGAACCGCGTGCCTTTCTGGCAAGCGGAGCAAACGAGGGCGGTGGCGAAGATCGCCAAACCACGGATCAAGGCATGATAGGAAGCTTCCATGAAATCAGAAATTCTACGGCGGCGGACTGCTGTGTGCGGCGCATCAAGGCTGCGTGACCTTGACCCGCACGAAGCGTCTGCCGCGCTCGCCTGCGGGCAGGGTGGAGCGAACGCTTTCCTTGGATGAGGAGAGCGACTCCGGAAGAGCAGGGACGACATCCGCGTCCGACCAGTCATCCGCCAGGCTGTCCGACCACACCACCTGATAGCCGGCCGCACCGGGTGCGACCTTGCGGCGGGTGTAGGTGGTTTCAATGAATCCGCCGCTGAGGATGAAGGTGGGGGTGAATGCATCCGGCAGATTCGGGTCGAGGTGCAGTGCCCACTCGAGCAGGTTGTTCCTGCCATCCAGGTCGGGATCGGCATTGGGCCCGATGGTTTCGGGATCGCTGCTTCCGGGCCAGGTGAGTGCCTGCCAGTCGCTGAAGATACCGGGATCAAGCACCGGCGGAGGATCGGATAGAATCGTGCCGTGGTTGACGAGACCGGGCGGCAAGGTTCCGGACCAACCGCGGACGTCGAGCAGGCCGTTGTTGGTAAACGATCCGCCCACCGTGAGCAGGGCGGGTCCGGTGACGAGCATGATGCCGTCGTTGGTGATGTCGCCGGTGACGGTGAGGGAGCCGAGGTTTTCAAACGCCGCGCCGGGTCCGATGGTGAGGGCGCTGGTGCCCGCGAGCACGCCGGTGAGATTCAAGACGCCGCCGGTGACGGTGGTAGGGCCGGTGTAGGAACCGGCTCCTGATAGAATCTGGGTGGTGGCGCCGGTTTTGATGAGGGCGGTTTTCAAATTCGGATTGGCGGTCGGAAAGCGGGTGAGGTCGGTATCGACGATGCCGCCGGAAAAATCGGCGCTGCCGGTTCGGATGCCGCCGTCGATGGTGAGCGTGTCGGTGCGCGTCGCGCTGCCGCTGGTGTTGTTGAGCACGGTGCCGCCGCCGGCCAGCGAGAAGATCGAGTGGCCGCGGCCGGCCCCACCGTCTGATAGAGAGAGGAGCGCACCGGATTCGAGCGTGACGGCGGGGCGGTTGGCCGCATTGGAGCCGAAGGGCGAGCCGGTGAAGGAGGGCGAAATGTAAACCCGCGGACCGACGACCAGGCCGGCATTGTCGGTGAAGCGGTTGCTGTTTCCGAAGGTTGCCGCCACAAAATCCGGAGCGGCCACCGTGGTGGCGAGCCGCAAGGTTCCGTTAGCGAATGTGTTGGCGGTTATCCCGCCGGCGACGGGGACGAAGCGGATCGAGTTGTTGCCGCCGGAGATCACGACGTCAGGTGCCGTGACGGGACGGGTCAGGCTGAGGGTCCGGGTTTCTCCGCCAAGGTCGAACGCGCCGCTGGTATCGACACGGGAAGAGGAGGTGGCCCAGGTGAAATCCCCGCGAATGGCGACGCCGGGATTGAAGAAGGAGCGATTCCCTGCAACCAGCGTGCCGCCGTGGACCGTGAGCGGACCGGTGCCGACGGGACTGCTGGTTAGAAGCCCGTCGGCGGCGTTTAAGGCTGCGGCAGCGGAGTAATCGAGGATCGCGCCGCTGCCCAGGGTCACGCCGCCGCGGAAGGTGTTCGCGGCGGTGAGCGAGACGGCGCGGCCATCGGGCGCGGAGATCGCCAGCGATCCGTCACCCGAAATCACGCCACCGGCGGCAATCTGGATGGAACCCGCGGGGCCGGAGCTGCCGGTGGTCCACGACTGCGCCGCGTCGAGGCGCAGGGGGGCGGTTAGATCGAGCGTGCGGGTGGAAGTGGCGGTGTCAATTCCGGCGCTGCCGAGCGCTAACAGCCCCGCGGAACCGGGACTGATAGTGACATTTCCACCGGGATCGGTGATGGCGATGCCGGCGAGGTTTTTACCGTTGCCGACGGTTGTGGCATTGGCCGTGGTGACCGTGGAATTCCAAGTGGCGATGCTGCCATCGATGAGCGGGCTGGTGGTCCAGCTGGAGGGCTGGTCGAGCAAGTCGGTGTTGTTCGCTTTGACAATGGGGACGCTTTGTTCGAGGACGAGGTGGGCCTGCGGCCGGATCGTTAGAGTCTGGCCATCCGCCAGATAGGTGGAGACCAGCGGGCCGCTGGGGTCCGGCAACCAGTCCGGGCGGTGCCGCGCGCCGCTCCGGTGGATGCGGACGGGGCCGGTCCAGCCGAGGGCGGGCGTGTAGTCGGTGACCACGGTGCCGGGATTGTAAACGACGCGGTATTTCCGGCCGGTGGCGGGGTTCGTCACCTCCAGGCCGATCAGCCCCCCGACTTCGGCGAGCTCCGTCACCGTGACTTCTCCGGTGGCGGATGCGGGGCGGATCTCGGCGATGAATTTCCGGCGGGTTCCGGCGGTGTGGGCGACGGGCGTGATGTTGGTTTCGCCATCGACCCTGTCGCGAAGGGTGATTTCCGTGAAGGGCGCACTTGGGTTGCGGAAGACATAAACTTCCGGCGAGACCTCGGCATAGTTATGGGAATGGAGTCTCACGCGCAGGTCGCCATAACTCCATGAGTCGGTTCCGGTGGAGGCGAGCGTCTTGGGCGTGCTGAACGAAGTGCCGCCAAAGCCGAGACGGATGACACCCTGAACCTCGAAGGCCGTCAGGTCGGCATTGGGCGCGAGATCCAGCAGGCCGATGATGCGGTCCGGCAGATTCAACCAAACCTGGCGGCCGGTCCAATCGTAGGTTGTCCCCTTGAGCGAACTCGCATCCTGGTGCAGGCCGTAAGAGGCTCCGATGCTGCTGAAATCACGGCTCACGGTGGAGTCGCCGGTGAGACCGGAGGTGATCCATGCGTGACCGGCTTCGTTGAGTGTGCCATCGCCACTCCGCGCCGGGGCGGCGGTCACCCGCAGGCGTGGATAGATTCCCATCAGCGAGGCGTTGACGCGGAAATCCGGATCGGGATCGGCCACCTGCGCGCCGATGAGCGTGGAGTGTCCGGATTCGGAGAAGTTGATGTTGCGCAGCGTGGCGGAGTAATTCCAGCGGCCATACCAGGCCCGGGGGCCGTGGATATTTCTATCAAAAACGGTGTAGTCCGGGCGGTTGAGCGGCGAGGTGCCGGATTGGTACCAGGCGAGATCGACGCGGGCGCGGCCATACCAGTTCGTTAGAGTGGCGGCGCCGGCGATCCATGCGTCCAGCTCGGCGCGGACGTAAGGATTGTTTCCGGCGACGGTCTCACCGCCGGAGAAGCTGCTGCGGATATCGTTCCAGGCGTGTTTCCACGAGGGGCATGTCCACCAGTCGCCGAGGCGGCCGTTGATCGCGCCATACCACTGCATTTTCTCAAGAATCAGGCCGGCGTTGGCGTCGCCGGTAGTCTCGAAGTATCGGGAGACGTATTCGGAAACGGTGGCCTGATAGTTGACGGTTTCATTCTGGGTGCCGATGTAGCCGACCGCGCCATCCTCGAACATGCGGTTCATGGCGAGAACCGAGTCGATGAAATATTGTGCCTTGACGAGCAGTTCCGGGCGGCCGGTCGCGGTGCCGAAGTTGAAAAGTTCGCAGGCGATGGCGACGTCGGTATTCACCCATGAGGCGACGCGATTCTGATAAGCGGCCCACAGGTTTTCGGCGGCCGTTTCCATCGCATGGTCCCACTCGGCGGCGGAGTGGGTGGGGACGAGTCCCGGATAGAGCGCGGGAAACTCGCGGAACACGCTGGAGGCGGGAGCGATGGCGAAGTCATCGTAGAAGCTGGCAAGCTGGCCGGCGGCAACGAGCGGGCCATGAACGTTGATGGCATCCAGATAGGCATAACTCCGGCGCAGCAGGCGGCGCAGGACTTGGTCGTTGTTTTCGAGCGGGCTGTCCGGATGGGCGAAGGCCCAGAACAGCGCGTCCATTTGCTGGCCGGTGGTGCGGGCGAGGTTGAAATCCTCGAGCACGTTGGCTTGCGGGGTGTTCTTTTCCCATGCCGGATCGGTGGCCGCGAGAAACAGGTTCACACCGGCGGTGACGCGTTTGAGATAGGGGTTGGCGGCGGGAGTGGTTTGCAGCAGCGGTCGGAGGACGCGCATGTTGGCAAGTCCGCCGAGCGGGGTGGCCATCGTGGCGGCGGCGACGGGCAGTTTTTCATCGACATCGTCCAGCAGCAGGCCGGCGTGGGTGAAGTTGTCAATGTTGATGGAGGCTTGGGCGCGTTCGAGGGCGATGTCGAGCACGGCACGTTTGATGAGGTCCTCCGGGGTGGCGGAGGGAAGCGCCGCCACGGCAGATGTTAGCGAGCCGATGCGGGCGAGGATGGTGGCGGCGGCGGAGTGGTTGAAGAGCTGGACTTGCCACATCGAGACGCTTTTTCCGGAGAGGGAGGACTGTGAGGTGAGGCGGAAATAGCGGGCGCCGCGGGGTTGGAAATAGAGGTTGGTGCTTTGGAGCTGGGTGTTGATGCCGGAGCCGATCCCGCTGCGGAAATCAGAGGTGACCGACGTCCAGGTGGAGTTGTTAGGCGAGCTCTCGAGTTTGTAGCTCCGTCCATGCTGATAGGCAATGAAGTTGAGGCGGTTGACCGTTTGGGCGGAGCCGAGATCGAGGGTGATCGAGGATTTGGTGCTGGCGGTGTCCGCATGGGCGGACCAGCGGGTGGTGAAAAGATTGTCCGTGGCGTTCGTGGCCGGGAAGCCGGATGCGGCGCTGCTGGAGGTGGTGCTGACGACGGTGTAGGCGTCGTTGGGGCTGCGGATGACGAGCGTGGGCCGGGAGCCGAGGTCGGCGTTCTCGCTGGAGGCGAAGTAGCTGGGAAATGATCCGTTAGAGGTCTGGCGGAAAATCACCAGCGAGAGGTGGGTGTTGGTGTTCGCGGCGGTGAAATCACGGAGGGCGCTGCCGGTGAACTCGACCGTGGCGGTGCCGGATGCCACGGCGGGCGTGAAGGTTCCGAGGGAGATGAGGCCTGCGGGATTGAGGCTGCCGGGCAGGGTGGTGCTGGCATTGGTGGCGTTCGAGAAGTTCAGCAGGGATTCATTGAAGTCCTCGTTCGGATGGCCGTCGGGCAGGCCGAAGATCTCGAAGGTGAAGGGCGTGGCGCCGTCGCCGGGATAGTTGGTGAAAGTGAGCAGCAGGCCCGCGCTATCAACTGCGGCGGGCGGTCCCCCGACGGCGAAGCGGAGGTAGCCGATGCGATCGCTGCCGCCGGAGAAACCCGCGCCGTCGCGCTTGACCAAGAGCGTGGTGGCCGCGCCGAAATCCGAGGTCGTGCCGCGCTGGATGTAAGTATCCTGAACGGCGGTTAGAAAAGCCTGCCCGATGCCGGAGGCATGCGTGGTGCATGAGATCACAAGGGCCAGGGCGGCCACCGAGAAGAGGCGCAAGGCGGTGGATGGACTGGGCTTTTTAAAGGGCCGCGGCATTTGATGAATCACGAGGGAAGGTTTCCGGAGGGCGAGTGCGGCCGGCAGCGGCCGATCACCACCATTTCCAGATGTTGGTCTCGTTAGGGCGAGCGGCGTAGTAGGCCTCTCCCCTGTCGCCCTGCAGGCGTTCGACGTGGCCGTCCAGGAACAGATAGAGAGCGGTCTTGCCGGGACGGCTAACGCGATAGCGGGTATCCACGTTGTTTTCGAATGTCGCCTTAAACTGCGGTCGCATGTCACCACCGGGGTGGTTGGTCTCGGCGCAAATGACGATCTTGGAGGAATCCGGCACTTTCATCGAATTCCCAACCCACTTTGAATTGGTCAGGTTGCGGTTGAAAGAGAACCAGAGCGGCCCGGGCAGTTTGAAGCCACCACTGGGTTTGAAGCCCGGCCAAGGCCTCGCAGCCTTGCTGGAAAAGAGGCTGTCGCTGCCTTCGCGCGTCTGATAGTTGTAAATGCTCGTTGGATTGAAGTTCGGCGGTGGCGGAAATGTCCGGTCGATCATTTCGTGAAAATTGAAGCGATCGCCCTGCCCCGCGTCGGTTCCGGGCATCGTTGCTCCCGGATAGGGATTGCCGTTTTCGTCCTTTGCGCTACTCCCATGCGGAATGATGCCGTTGTTATCCTGCGCGACGCTTTGGATAGCGATCGCCACTTGCCGGAACTTGCCGGTATCCGTGGCGGTGACCGCCTGGTCCCTGACGCGGGT
>JBIPMR010000181.1:0-6604 GCA_044369025.1 Luteolibacter sp. | reverse complement strand
CTAGTGCGGCGACAGAGGATATGAGGAGGCAGTTCCAATGAAAACATTCCCACTCGTGTTGATGGCGTCGCTGGCCACTGCGGTCGTTGTCCGTTCGCAGGTTGCAGATGTCGAAAAATCTGGAGACCTCACCACGGCACCCGCTGCCGAGCCCACCACCGCCCGCATCCTCGGTGAAATCCCTGACGGCACGCCACCACCTCCCGCACCGCCAAAACCCGAATATCATGTCGCCGCGCGGGACGTTTTATCCACCACCACCCACGAACAGGGCGGGCGCACGATTACCATACGGGAAATCAAACCCATTGCCCTGCCCCCGCCGCCCCCGCCTGCGGAAATCACCATTACCGAACCAGAGGCCGAGTTCAGCCAGCGCCTCGCTGAATACCGCGAAACCCATCCCAAGAACGAGCTGCTGTTTCTCGGTGCCACCGTTTTCCGTTCGAAGGACAGCCCGCCGCGCACGCTCGTCCGGTGGTGGCCGATGGGCGGCAAGGGAACCATCACCTTCTGGTCTTCCGCCGACTTCGCCCTGATCGCCGGTGGCATCAATTCCTTCGCCGACACCGCCGGTGACACCCATCACACGCTGATGGGCTGGGGCAATGTGGACATCGACCGCATGGCCGAACTCTACGCCGCCAAAGGCCGGGAATACGACGCCCCGGACCTTCCCGATTTTCCCGACGGCAAGGCCACCTTCCAAATCACCGGCGACACAAAGCCTACCGCCGAGGAGCTGGTCGTCATCCAGTCCCTTCATGACCTTTACAACAGCGAGCACTACCGCTTGCAAACCGCCTACGAAGGTCGCGAACAAGCCCGCATCGAACGCGAGGCCTACCTCAAGGCGCACCCGCCGCAGCCGAAGGACATCACTCTGAACTACTGGCGCACCGAGAAGCCCGCCGCCGAAGGGAAAGGAGCGGCACGATGAAACGGCTGCTTCTATCCACGCTTGCCGCGCTGGCTCTCGTTCCGACCAGTTTCGCGATCATCGATACCAATGACAACGGCGTCAGCGACCTCTGGGAGCAACAGTACAACAACGGCGAGCTGTTTCCCGAGACCTTCGACCCGCAGGCCGATCCCGATGCGGACGGCTGGACCAACGCCCGGGAAGCCGCCGCCGGAACCGATCCATTTGAGGCCAATCCGCCGGACGGACTGGTCCGCCCGGACATCGCCCATGTCCCCGCCGTGATGGATGAGGATGAATGGGGGCCGTATGTCGCCACCCCCGAGGCGGTCACCGTCACCTGGCCGACGCTCGTCGGCAAACAATACACTCTGCTGTTCTCCGCTGATCTATCGGAAGGAAGCTGGGTCCCTGTCGGCGAATCCTTCATCGGAAACGGCAACGAGGTCGAATACGGGTTTGAAATCAGCGGCTCGGATAAGCGCTTCTGGCGCGTGGCCGTCACGGATGCCGACACCGACAGCGATGGATTGACCGACTTCGAGGAACGCGCCATCGGCAGCAGTCCTTATTTCTCGGACACAAACGGCAACGGAACTCCCGATGGTTCCGAATACTTATCGGGCTTGGATCCCTCCGCCGCCACGGCGGATTCCAATGGCGACGGAATCCCTGACAGCGAGATCTATTCGGTCGTGATCGAAACCCTCTCGGAAACCAGCAGTTTGAGCGCGCTTCCCTGGCACAGGGTGCTGACCGGCACCGATGAGAGCCACAGATATCTCACCAAGGTCCATTCGGAAACCTACTCGGCCTCCGGTTCGCCGAGATACCAATCCGTCGCCAATGCCGTTTTCCGGGTGACCGACACCTGCTTGAGCGAAGCTGGTGTTCTGGAGGACCAACCGCAGAAGGTGGAAGGAATTCGCCTGACCGACTGGCTGCTCGCGCACGGAGTCGCGCTGGGGCAGGGAGAGTCGATCGACTGGGGAACGACCCAGACGACAACCGTCACCCAGCCGCCGACCGCCACGGTCACCACCACGACCACAACGAAGACGCGGCCTTGGACGCTCAAGCAAGATGACAATGTCATCGCCTCCGGCACCGAGAGCATCGTTGAGACGACACGCGACGAGCTATCCAATCCCATCACGATCCAGGAACTATGGAACCGTTTCAAATCCCGGCTATGGGAGGAGGATTACAACGGATGGCAGAGAGCCGCGCCGCCGGGTGATCTTGCCCCGGCAGCGCTCGACGCATCGACCGCCGAATGGATACGTGAAGCATACAAATCCAACAAGTCGCCTCTCTTTGATTGGCTTTCATGGCCGTCGCAGAACATCGGGACTTGCGGTGACCGCCGGTTGAAGGCGATGCGCTGGCGTTGGGTGAAATTCGATCCGTTGAATCCGGGGCAATATCAATATGTCGAGCCCCCGGCGGGTTATTCGCGCAGCTTCCACTTTCTGGTGATGAAATGGGACCGGGATTTCAGGACCGGAGAATGGCCCGATGCCGGACAGGGACTTGTGGAACTCCGGTGTGAAGGCGGAACGGCCGCCTCCGGTTGGCAGGATGTGGACATGTCCCGGTTCTTCGCCCACCGGCAACAGGATCCGTGGAAACTCGCCTCCATGGACTTCACATCGGGTGGGCAAACTCAGGTCTTCATCCAAGGAGTTTCGGCTGGATTGCAGAAGAGAAATCCGATCATCGCCGACGATGGCGGTGAAACGACCTACGGGTTTGAACCCGTGACGGCGGTCCCCCGCGAGGTGCCCTTCCCGGGAGTTGAGATCTATCAGAAGAGCATCACCAACGGGCAGCTCGCCATCTCGGCGAAGATCTATGACCCGGTCTCCGATGTCCTCGGCTCCGCCGCTCCGCAAGCGTGGGTCAACAGCAGGAGCGTGGCACTGGCCGCAGGCGACAAACCCGGGGTTTACAGGCTTCAGGGCCATTCCTACAAGCTCTTCCCGGGTCGCAACGAAATCACCCTGGCGGTCGAGAACGCACTGGGAGCGCGGGCCTGTGAAACCCTCGTCGTGGAAGGGGACGAAGACAACGGATACGCGCTGATAGGAACATCGGTTCGCGTTCCGGAGAAGCCCACCTGTCCCCTCGTGTTCGACGCTGCGGGCGAGGACTCGACCGTGGTTTCCCTCACACTGGGCAGCAAAACCGCGCAACCGGGATTCGAATACCAATGGTCCGGTCCGTTCGGCGAGTGGTGGTACCGCACCAACCCCTTCTTATCCGCCTTGAAGCCCGCCTCGGCAACAGAGGCCATGATCAGCGCCATCCCCGCCGGCAAGCCACTGTTTCTCGGGGAGTTGGAAGACGACATGAGCATTTCGGCCACGTTTGCCGGAGTCGCGTCGCCGTCCGTTCTGGAATTGCCGCAATCCGGCTTGGAACTCGCGACACCCAAGTCCGTTGAAATCTTGGAAACAACGGAAACGCATCCCACGCTCTCGTTCAAGGCCCGGCGTATGGGCGGAATTCCATTGGTGGCGTCCACCCTCACCACCTACCGGGGGGATGAGGCGCAACAGGACACCCGTTCCAATATCCTCACGGCCTATCAAACCGCCTACGGACAGCTGGCCGCCGGTGACAAGGATTCGGTCGTCTCGTTCGACGTCGGGGACATCTCGTTCAAGGAGGGGTACAACGGTCTTTCCTGCCGCTTCGGTGGCTCGCCTTTCTTCAATCATCAGATTCACCATGATTCGTTCCGCTATCCCGCGCCCACCAAGGCTGGGGTCCGGGTGTTTTCCGCCAACCGCAAAAAGGACGCCGTACTCGAAGGCGTGACTGGACGGACGCAGGACATTTGGTATCCGGTGGCAGCAGACACGAATCTAACAGCACTTGGCGACGCTCTCGCCACCAGTGGATGCCAAGTCGTCGGCATGACGGAATTGAACGAATGCTTCGAGGATTCCCCGCTGAAACGCTCCTTCCTCGTACGCGGACCGTCTGGCAATACGTTCCAGGCGTTTGACAAATTCTACACCGCGCAAGGTCGCGAACAACGCAGCCAGACATTCGATGCCGACGGAACCCATGGTGCCGCCCTTGCCGAAGAGCTTGATCGCGTTCAGACCGATGGCGATCTTCCTGTCTCGGCCAAGAATGCCCTCGCACTTGAAATCGCCGGAACCTATCAGTTCCACAACGGCTTCGAGGACTTCGTCCCCAAAACTCACCAGCCCTACGTCGATCCCGGCACCGGAACCCCGCAGCCGAATTCATGGACCATGCGCGGCTCGTCGTTGCCGGATCATCTTCAATCCAATCCCACGCCATGGAACGTCACCAACACCGTCAGCGATCCGGCGCGGGCTGTCAGCGTTTCCGGCATCGTCAAGGTGGACACGACTGCGGAAAACACCGCCTACTACGCCACCACGCCCGCCACCGCACCATGGAACCTGAGCGGCGCACGAGCGGTTTCATTGCGTTTCAAACTGCTCACGCACGATGCTGCCAACGGTGCTGACGGCGCATTTCAACTCGCAGCCGGTGACGGCACCCGCACATGGACATGTCAGGTCGCGCCTTCGCAAATCAAGGTGCAGGGTATTACCATCGCGCTTCCACCGGCCAAATTCCCCGCTGGCCTTATCGACGGGAAATTCCATACCCTGCAATTCAACCTCTCCGGCACAGGCAATGATGCCGTCGTCAGTATCGATGGTGAAGTTCTCACCGCCACGGCCAACGCCCAGACAGGCACACTCAACGGTATCGCGTTCGGAGACCCCGGCGCGGGTGTGGCAGGGAAGTTTGAAACCGAAACACTAGGTTTCGAAAACAGCGAACTCAGATACAAATACGGAATCTACGATGCCGACGCCTACGCCGACAGCGACGAGATCGACAGAGCTAACAATATTCTGCTCTATCTTCGCAGCAAGGGCCAGTCATTCCTCACTTCTACGGTGGCACGCTGGGTTCGTGTGTTGGACCCGAATGTCCACGAATGGCTACTGGAGAAATACACTGGACAGAGCAAGCTTGGTTTTGAGAAGGAACTCCACATCCTCACTGACAACGACGTTTGGCTGGGTTCCACGGTTGCAGTCAGTGAAAGTGATGAGTATGCCAGCAGGTGGCCTTGGGCCAAAAAGACCAAGGTGAGCAACACCCTCGTGCTCGACAAGGAGGAAACCAAAGTATGGTCCACCGACCAAACCCGCAACGACATGCAGCTCGCGGGCATTCTGATGGCTTGGGTTTATGAGCAAAATCCTTACAAGGTGTGGCTGGCCGAGAAGGAAGGTGGCGGCACCGGTATTGATGGCATTCTCATCGAGAAAAAACATCTGGTCGAGAACATCGCTAAATACGCGAAACAAGTTGAGACCACCCTCGAACTGGGCGGAGAAATCGCCATCTGCATGACCAACGAGTATGCGGACTACGCCATCACCATCAAGAACGTCAGCCAGGGAGATTACATGGCCATGGTGGGCTTTATTCCACTCTTGCCCAGCTCCACCGCAAAGGTGTTCAAGTTCATTAAGAAAGAGGATGGTGCCGTCATCGAGGCCATCCACCAGCTTTCGACAAAGTTGGATGACTTCCCGGGCGGGAAACATGAGTTTCCTAACGTGAATCTTCCGGAGAACAAGCGAATACTGGATTTCAACAAGATTTTCGCGAAGGCCGATGATGTGGAGGCAGTCGCTAGGGCGAGGCATCTCACATCCGGCGATCTCATTCCCAATAGCACATGGCAGGGAACAAAGCTCCTTGATACTTTCTCAAATTCAAATGTGGCCATCTTCAAGACGAAGCAACCGATCAAGGTATATCGGTGTTTCTCTTCAAATCCGAATATATCGGAGTGGGGGGCAAGTGGCGGCTTCCTCATGTTTGAAAGACCTGTCCACCGGACACAAGTGGAGGTGGATTACGCACTAGGCACCAAAACAGAAGGCTTTTTTTGCAGAAATACAGATGGGACGTCGGCCTATGACCGTTTTGTCGAAGTGGAAATTCCGGAGGGAGTTTATGTCTATTTGGGTTACGCCGCCGATCAAGGCGGCAAATTCAAAGGCGGTGGAACTCAGCTTTGGGTTGACGATATAGTTCGTAATGAACAAATAGACTGGAATGTCCCTTGGATGCAACTCCCGCAAAACTGAGCTCGTGAATAAGGAAAAAAATATATCCAACATAGAGTTGGTATACCAGAAAATGGTTCAGAGTCGTCTGGATCGAGGGCTAGAAATGTGGCCATTGCAGGACTATGGCGATTTTATTTTGAAGTTGCGTGATAGCGATTGGAATTCATTTGGATACCCCGAACTTGTCAAAGCGCAAGGAATATATGATAGATACTATGGTCGCGGAGAATTTGTTTCAGGCTATTGTCCAAAAATTATCTCATATGAAGAATGCCTGGCAGCAGTAAAAGCCATTGAATCAATTTCCGAATACATTCGAGCAAAAACAAATCTACAAAGCGAATGACCGACCACGGACCATGTTTGAATTAGCCGCAAGTGACTGCCCGTGAGGAGGAAATCTATTTACGACCCCGTCACAGTCCTTGGGTCTCCCCACCCCCATCCAAATCCTGTGAAAGGTGCCTTTTTCAGCTTTACACTTTTTTTGCAGTGCGAATTGCTAGAATTCGGCTCGTGGGGCGGCTGGAACCCCTGT
>JBIPMR010000180.1:0-6613 GCA_044369025.1 Luteolibacter sp. | reverse complement strand
AGACGCTCAATCTCGACATGATGCTCGAGCTCGAGACCATTCTCGGATTCCGCCTCAAGCTGGACTCGGTCGCGTCCGCCTCACTCGGCACCGGAAAAACCGCCGACGGTCTCGACGCCCTTCGCTGGTGGCAGGAACACAAAAAAACCAAAGAGTTCGGCCCGTTGCGGAAAATCGCCGAATACTGCGCCTACGACGTGAAAGTCACCAAATGCGTCCACGAATACGCGCTCGAACATGGCCTTCTGAAATACGACAACAAAAACGGCGGCATCGCCGAAGTGCCGGTGACTTGGAAATAGCCGCCCGGCTCACATCAGGCCCATTTGCCCGATCACCAAGGTCACGGTCCAAAGAAACACCAGGATCAGGGCAACAAGGAAGATCCAGATGGCGACTTTAATCGAAGATTGGGTCATGGCAGGCGTTGTCTAGTCCCCGCCGCGGAATTCGCCAAGTGAAATGCTCCTTTCGCTCAAAAAAGCAGCATCGACAGCAGCACCAGCAAGCCGATGCACACCAGGTTCAGCGCAAATCCAATGCGCATCATCGCCCGCTGCGGCACCTGCCCGGACGCGTAAACAATCGCATTCGGCGGCGTCGCCACTGGCAGCATGAAGGCGCATGAGGCGGCGATTGCCAGTGGCAGCACCAATTTCGAAGGAGCCATCCCGAGCTCGCCCGCCACCGAGAAAAAGATCGGGACAAACAGCGCCGCCACCGCCGTGTTGCTTGAGAGCTCAGTGAGGAAAATCACGAAAGCCACCACTGCGGCGATCACCAGAATCACCGACCAGCCATCCACCGTGCCGGCCAACAACCGAGCCAGAAACAGACTCGCCCCGGTGTCTTTCAAAACCCCGCTCAAGGCGATGCCACCGCCGAACAGCAACAACACGCCCCAATCCGTCCCGCGATCGATGTCGCGCCAGCGCACGACCTGGAAGTAGAGCAGGAAAAAAATCGCCGCCAACGCGACCAGCGTGTCGAACGAGCTGGCGATCCCCAACCACGGCCCGAGCTGCGAGCCGAAAACCCAGCACAGCGCGGTCGCGCCGAAAATCACCACGGTCATCTTGCGATGCCAATTGAAGGCAAATTCCTCGGTCGCCACTTCGATTTCCAAGCCCTTGCCCGGACGGCATAACAGATAGAGAACGCCCACCATCGCCGGCAGCAGCAGCAACACCGTCGGCACCCCGAAGGCCGCCCATTCGGCGAAGGAAATCCCCAGCTGGGTCGCCGCAATCCCGTTGGGCGGACTGCCGACCAGCATCCCCAGCCCGCCGATGCTCGCCGAATAGGCCAGACCTAGCAGAAGGAAAACCGTGTTGTTAGGATGGGCCGTGTCGCCGCCCTTCATCCGCCCGAGGATCCCCATCGCCAGCGGGATCATCATCGCCGTCGTCGCGGTGTTGCTCATCCACATCGAGAGAAACGCCGACGCGCCGAACAGCAGGAACGCGACCGGCAGGAAGCGCCCCTTCCCCACTCTCACCAGGCTTTGGGCGATCCAGCGGTCGACTCCCTGATAGGCCATCGCCGCTGCCAGCGCGAAGCCGCCGAGGAACAGGAAAATCAGCGGATCGGCAAAATTCGCCAGCGCCGATTTCACATCGGAAACCCCGAACAAACCCGCCACCAGCGGCACTAACAGCGCGGTCGCCGCCAGCGGCAACGCCTCCGTCATCCACAGCACCGCGATGCCGAAAAAGATCCCCAGCCCGATCCGCACCATCTTCGGATCCAGCCCCGCCGCCGCTTCCGATTCCGGCGGGATCGGCACCAGCCAGATCACCAGCGCCATCACCGCCAGCCCGAACAAGACCCGCCACGTCCTTTGCCGCCTGAAAAACGGCTGGAACATTTCCGTCTCTTCACGGTCCTCCCGCGGATAGAGCGGCGCCTCGCCGGAAGCTTGGGGTTTTGGCGATTCTTCGGGCATCTGCGGATTCATCCAACACCAAGCGCGGCGAAAACCACAAGCCCGTTCCACCGCATTCGCGGCGCTACTCCTCTTGGGGTAATGGACGAAGCAGGCCACGGACCCGATAAATCTCATGGTATCAGTCGAAATGCCCCGACGCATTCCGATCGATAAACCCGATCCAAATCCTGAATAACCGCAAATCCATGAAACCCAAGTTCGCAACTTCCCTTCTCGCCGCCTCCATCGTCATCGGCTTCGCCGGCCAGGTTTACGCCGCACCGATTGTCAAACAAAACAACCTCGACGCCCTCAACCTCGGCAGCTCCTGGGTCGGTGGAAGCGCTCCCGGTGCCGGCGACATCGCCGTCTGGGACGCCACCGTGAACGTCAACCAAACCGTCGCCCTCGGCGGCGCCCTGAGCTGGAGCGGCATCAACATGACCGATTCCGGCGGCGACATCACTTTTTCCGCAGGCAGCACGCTGACTCTCGGCGCGGCGGGGTTCACCTCCGCCGCCAACAAATGGATCTATATCAACCCGGCGGTCGCGCTGGGTGCTCCGCAAACCTGGACCACGCCGAACAATCTGTTTGTGAATGGCATCGTCTCAGGTTCATCTGCTTTGACCAAGGCCGGGCCAGCCGTTCTGGTTCTTGCGGGTGTGAACACGCTTTCGACGGGGATTTCAGTCACCGCCGGTCAACTGACGGCGAGGAACGGGGCCGCACTGGGACCCGTTGCCAACGCGCTCACGCTCGCCAACGGCACCGTGTTCCGTTATGAAACCGCCAACGGCGCTAGCAATGGAGCCACGGTTTTTGTCGGCAACCCGCTCAGCGTCGCGAGTGCATCTTCGGTCACCATTACCACCAACAGCGCCGCAAATGGCTACTCCGGAGTCATCACGGGCGACGCCGCCAGCACCGTGAACATCGGAGCCACCGGAGCCCTGACCCAGTGCTCCTTCGGTTTGGGGAGCAACACCCAGCAGTTCGGTCCGTTTCTCGGCACGGTGGAAATTTTTGACGGGGCCAGCCTTCGTTTTTCCAGCACCAGCAACGTGAACAACGGCGGTGCCAGCACCTTGTTCGACACCAATCTCACCGGCAACATCACGACCCGCAACTCCGGCACCGCCAACCTCGGCAGCTTGATCGGCTCCGGCACTCTCACCGGCTCCGGCGGCGCCGCGGGCACGGCGATTTTCTCGATCGGCGGCCGCAGTCAGGATTGTGTTTTCGGCGGTCGCGTCTTGGATGGCAACCTGACCGATCGCAAGGCCGCCCTCACCAAGGTCGGCAGCGCCACCCTCACCCTCACCGGAGCCAACGCCTACACGGGTGCCACCAACGTCAACGTCGGCACCCTCCAAATCGGCAACGACGGCACCACGGGATCCATCACCGGCAGCAACGTGAACGTCGCCGCCGCCGGCACTCTGGTGTTCAACCCGGGCTCGGCCCAGATCCAAACCATCAGCGGCGTCGTCGCGGGCGCGGGCAACGTTTTGAAAAAAGGCTCTGGCAGAACCACCCTCGCCAGCACCAACACCTTCAGTGTCGGTCCGGTCATCGAAAGCGGCACGCTCGCCGTCAATGCCGACTCCGGCCTCGGAAATGCGGCCAACGCCGTCAGTTTCACCACCGGTTCCGGCACGCTCGCGGCGGATGCGGCCGACGTGGTCACCGCGCGTTCGATTTCCATCGGAGCGGGTGCGACCGGCGGTTTCGCCGGGATCGATGCCACCGATTCCATCCAAGTCAATGGTGTGGTCGGCGGTGACGGCGCGCTTTCGATCAGCGGCAGCGGCCTGGTCATGTTGACGAACACCAACACCTATCTCGGCAACACCACCGTGACCTCCGGCACCTTGAATGTCACCGCCGCCGGCGCCACCTCCAGCGGCAGCGTTTCCGTCACTGGCGGCTCCCTCGCGGGAACCGGCAGCATCAGCGGAGCCACCAGCATTTCCTCCGGTGCCAGCCTCAAGCCCGGAGCCCTCACCACCACCAGTTCCTCGGTGGGAACCCTCACCACCGGCGCGCTCGACCTGAATGGCGGCAGCACCCTCCACACCGAATTCGCGACGGCGTCCTCCTACGACACGGTGGTTGTCAACGGCGACCTGCTGACCGCCGGAGCCTCCGTTGGAAATCCGGTGCTCGTCGATCTGCGACTGGAAAACTCCATCGCCAAGTGGACCAACCTCGGCACTTACAACCTGATCCAGTATTCCGGCATCTTCACGGGAAATGCCAACGATCTGTTTGAAGTTTCGCCCGGCAGTCTCCAGGCCGGCCTCACCTACACCTTCGCCGCAAGCGGCGGCTTCATCACCCTCAACATTGCCGGCTCCGCGCCTTCGGAATGGAATGTCGATGCCAACGGCACCTGGACCAACGCCGCCAACTGGCTCAACGGCGTTCCTGACGCGGTTGGAGCCAACGCCCGCTTCGGAACCATCATCACCGCCTCACGCACCGTGACCTTGGACTCCGCCAAAACCGCGGGAGCCGTCCAGTTCAACAACGCGAACAGCTACACCCTGGCCGGCACCGCCACGCTGACCCTCAACGCCACCACCGGCAACGCCGGCGTCGAGACTCTTGCCGGAAGCCATCAGATTTCCACGCCGCTGTCCCTCACCGATCCGCTGGATCTGTCCTTCGCCTCCGCGGCGGACACCTTGAGCTTCTTCGGCAACATCACCGGGGCCGGCGGCATCAACCACGCCACCGCGGGCAACGTGGTTCTATCCGGAACCAACACCTTCGCCGGCGCGGTCAATTTCACCGGCGGCAGCCTGACCTTCGGCAACGGCAGCCTCGGCACGGGGGCCCTCACCGTGTCCAACTCCACCCTGCTCTGGAGCTCGGGCAACTCCCAGGACATTTCCAACCGCGTCATCACCCTGGGCGGCACCGACGCCACCCTCAACACCAACGGCAACAACGTCCTGCTCGCCAACGCCATCGGCAACGACGGTGCCGGAAATCTGATCAAGGCGGGCGGCGGCCGCTTGACCCTGGCGGCCAATTCCACCTTCACCGGCACGACCACCATCAGTGCCGGAATCCTGCAACTCGGCAATGGCGGCAGTACCGGCCTCGTCGCGGGAACCATCACCAACAACGCCTTACTCGCCGTGAATCTGGCAGACGCTTCGGTGTTTTCCAACCTCGTCGCCGGCACCGGTTCGTTTGCCCACGTCGGCACCGGATCGCTCACGCTTGAGGCCCAAAACACCTTCAGCGGAACCACCGACATCACCGCCGCTTCCGCCACCCTGATTCTCTCAGATCCCCTGAACCTTCAGAACAGCACCCTCAACTATGTCAGTAGCGGTGGACAAATCAGCGTCGACGCTCTCACTGCCGTCACCTTCGGCGGCCTCACCGGTGACAAAGACCTGCCGCTGGTGGATCTCGCCCTCACCGTCGGCAACAACGGCGAAGCCACGCTCTATTCGGGAATCCTCAGCGGTTCCGGTTCCCTCACCAAAATCGGCGCGGGTGATTTGGCCCTGTCCGGCCTCAGCAGCTACACCGGAGCCACCGCCGTCAGCGCGGGAAACCTGGATCTCACCACCGGCGGCGCCATCACCGACTCGGCCCTCACCGTCAGGGGCAGCGGCAGGATGGTCGTTTCAGGCGGAACCCTCACGGCGACCACAGGCACCCTCGCGGTGAATTCCCGGGGCTTTTACATCTACGATGGATCCGCCACGTTCAACAGCACCTTGTTCGCCGATGGCAGCAACGGCAGTAACGCCAGCGCCCTGATCAAAGTGGAAGGCGGCGTCCTCAACGCCCCATCCATCGTGCTCGGAAGAACCGGCGTCGGCAACGTGACCGAACCCCCGGTGGACCAAAACCTCTACATGACCGGCGGCATCGTCAACATCTCGGGTGACCTGGTGGTGGGAACCGCTTCCGGCCAGCCGAACTCGGCGGTGATCACCCGCGTCGATGGCGGCGTCCTCACGGTTGGCGGCGCGATCAGCGTCGGCCTGAACAACTCCGGCCGTTGGTCGTTCCTCTCCATCGACGGCGGCGAACTGGTCAGCACCGGAACCGATCCAAATTCGGGAGTCGTGCTCGGCGGGCCCTTTGCCGGCCAATCCGCCTTCTACATCCAAAGCGGCCTCGGGATTGTCGAGCGGATCCAGTTCGGCCAAGGCGCGGTCAACGGCAACGGCTTGATCCGCCTCACCGGCGGCCAACTTTATGTCGGTGCCGGCGGCATCAGCCTGGGCTCCAGCGGCACCTTCACCACGGAAATCCGCCTCGTCGGCGGAACCCTCGGTGCCAAGGCCGACTGGGCCACCGCGCTGCCGGTCAATCTCGCCAGCGCCGATGACGTCTTCATCAAAGCTGCCGATCTCGCGGACGCCCCGTTTGACATCACCCTGAACGGACCGGTGGGCGGCACCCTGCTGGGCCCCGGCGGGCTCACCAAAACCGGTGGCGGCATGCTGACTCTCAGCGGTGGCCACGCTTTTGTCGGCAACACCACCGTCCTCAATGGCGTCCTGAGTGTCACCACCAGCACCTTCGATGACGCCACCAAAATGTATATCGAACCGAGTTCCGGCGGTAAGCTCAATCTGGGCTTCTCCGGCGGGGACAAGGTCGCCGAACTCCACATCAACGGCGTCCCGATGGCCGCCGGCACCTGGGGAG
>JBIPMR010000179.1:0-6633 GCA_044369025.1 Luteolibacter sp. | reverse complement strand
GGTGTTGCCCGAACGGGTGCTGATAATTTGCTCGGGCATGAAGGGGCGGCCCATCGCGGGTGAGGTGCCTCCGTTCCAAAGATTGGTCAGGCGGGAGAGGTGGATGTCGTTGGCATTGTCGTTGTCGCCATTGCTGGTGCTGGAAATGGCGTTCACCGAAATCCAAGTCGTGGCAGCGGCAGCATTGACTTTCAATTCGGGAAACTTCGTGAAGGTATCCTGTTGGTGGGTATCCTGCAGGTCGACGTTTCCGAACCACCCATAATAGCCCTCGGGCACCAGCAGCTTGGAACCGTCGCTGCGCAAAAGATCGATCACGAATGCGCCGTTTTCCCCCCAGCCGGATACGAGCTTGTTGGTTTTCTCGATGGCGGCGGCGGCATCGACGGAGAACATGCGGAACTCGCCGGGTTGGAAGTCCACCGCATCCGTCATGAGGCGGAACCACGAGCTGCCCCGCGGATTGTCCGGCGTCGGTGCCGTGCTCGCGGCCCAGCGCTCGCGCATGTAGGTGGTGATGACGTTGGCGTTGGTGGACTGGAGCGGGGGCTTCTGATAGTCGAAACGGAGGAATGGATTGGCAGCCCACTCGAACTTGTATCGGTTGGGTTTGATGGCGACGTTATAGGGATTCCAGAGGCCGACCACGGGTTTGATTTCCAGCTGGGCGTAATACTGCTTGCCACCCTTGGCGTCCACCGGACCGGGTCTCGCCCTGAAGCGGAAGCCCATTTGGAAGGCCGAGAGAACGGGAGCCAGCGAGCTGTTGAGGTGCTGGTGATCGCGCTGGCCGTCAGCCGTTCCGCTCATGGTATAGGGCAGCCAGTTCTCGTCGCGGAGGCTGGACTCGACGCGCGGCGTGACGCCCACCAGCGGGGATTGTTGGTTGGCCACATTTTCCCACATGTGGGCATAGTTCCAGAGTATACCCCAGTTAGGTCCCACGCCGCGGGTTCCCGCCATGCTGATTTGATCGCTGAGGTAGAATTTCTTCCGTCCCTGGGTATCGGAATCAACCGTGAAGCCGTAAACCTTGGCACCGTCGCTGCGGAGGCGGTCACTGCCGGGAAGGAGGGAGGGCACGCCGCCGAGGTAGCGGCGGATCATGCTGGTCTTGGAGAGCTGGGTGCTGTCGAAAATAAGCGAGAGATCGGCTTTCATGCCGCCGTCCCTGACATTGACCGGCAGGCCGAAGCCGCCGGTGGTTAGATCGTTGAAATAGAAACGCGGCAGTGAATCGCGGGTGACGGCGCCGGATTCCCTGGCGGCGAGCGCAACAGTGCCCATGCTGACGAGCGCCTTTTTGTTGACCCCACCTGCGGTTTCAAAGTCTGCCCATACGGTCTTGTCAATCTGTGAGATGCCGGGCTCCTGGGGGGACTGGGAGCGCACGAAGCGCTCGCGTTCGGTCGTGGAACTGCCGGCGATCCGTGCAAGATCGACCCGGGCTTTGATTCCCTCGTCACCGATCCAGTAGGCATATCTCCCCCTCGAACCGGGGTTGGCGACCTTTACCCAGGGCGCGCGCAAATCGGGATCGGTGGCTCCCGCATTCGGGAGGGATTTGGCAAGGACGGTGGAGTCGGAGTCGCTGAGCGATTTCGCGGGGTCCGGCTGCTCACCACTCACCAGCCAGACGGGTTTCGCGTTTGTTTCGGTCGAACTCCAAACTCCGGACCAGCCCGGGTTGGGGACGCGTGCCGGCGGGCTGTTAGCCAGCGAGGCGGGACCTGTCACCACCCGGTCGGGACCGGCGGATTTCTGCAGCTGCCCGATGGCCAGCAGTATCCCGAGGCGGGCGTTCGCCATGGCGACCGCCCGTGCCTGTCCCTGTCCGCTCGCCCTGAGGGAAATGCTGCTGAGGGAGAGGAGCCCCACGGCGACAATGGTGAGCAACACCATCAACGCAAGGGTGACCACCAGCGCGAAGCCGGGATCGGCGGGACAGGTCCTTCTGACGAGGGTTTTCATGGTTTTCGGGATTTCCCCTTGCCGTCTAACGTAGCGGGTGGCGCTGGCGCACCCGCCCGGGTGGCATCAGAAATAGCCCCCTTTGTCGGTGATCTGCTGGAGTGTCTGGCCATCGGCCACCCAGCCGAAAATCTCCGTTTCATTGGCGCGGATCTCTTCCGCCCGCACGAGGACGTCGTAGGCGATGTCCCGTGGCACGCAGACCACGCCGTCGATGTCGGCGAATATCAGATCGCCGGGCTTGATCGTGACATCGCCGATCTTGATGGGAACCTGATAGTGCGTGATCAGGCAGCGTCCGAGCGAACCGTTCGGGATCCGGCTCTTGTAATAGACGGGAAACGGCTTTTCCAGAATCTGTTTGGTGTCGCGGATTCCTCCGTCGATGCAGGCCGCCCTCACGCCCTTGCCATAGGCGGTCGCGGTCATCACGCCGCCCCACAAGGTGGCCCTTTCGTCGTTGGAGGTGTCCCACATCACGAAGGAATCCTCGCCCAGGTCCTCAAGCATCTGCGTGCGGAAGGTCATCTCGCCGCTGATCTTCACGTTCGGTGCGCTCTTCACCGTGAAGGCAATGCCGGCCACCACATCGCTGTCGCGCAGCGGCCGCATGTAGCCGGGCAGCGCCTGGTCCAACAGGCAAAACTCACGCAGCACGTCGCTGATCGCGCCCGTATACAGTTGCTCGTAGCGTTCCAACAGCTGCTTGAGTGGAATGGGGAAATGCTTGGTGGAGATGCCCTCGCGTTCGGCGATGAGCTTCTCGAGTTTCATCATCTTCGCTTCCTTCTGGAGCAGGCTTTCTTCACTCGCTGGAATCGGGGGACAGGTGGTTTGGTTCATGGTTGTGTTTGCTAGAAATTCAGGCTCATGCCTCCGTCGACGCGGAGGTCGGCACCGGTGATGTAACTTCCGGCTTCGGAACAGAGCAGCATCACCACTCCGGCGCAGTCTTCGGGGGTGCCAATGCGTCCCAGCGGGATTTTCCCGAGCACCGTCTGAAGATAGGCGGGATTGTCCAGCACCGCTTGATTGCGGTCGGTGGCGATGGCTCCCGGGGAAAGGTTGTTCAGGGTGATGCCATCGGGTGCGAGTTGCACCGCAAGGTTCCGAACCAGGTTTTCGAGTGCGGACTTGCTGGCCGCGTAAACCGGCATCTGCGGATGTGGCCGGTATTGTTGCACGCTGCCAATGGTGACGATGCGTCCCCATTTCCTGGCGGCCATGGCGGGTGCAGCATCCTGCATGAGTTGCAGCGAGGCATGGAAGTTTACCTGCATCTGCTCCAGGGATTCGTCCAAGGTGATTTCAGACCACGGCTTGCGAATCTGAATCGAGGCATTGAGCACGAGAATGTCGGGCGAGCCGATGGCGGCAACGGTGTCGGCTAGAATCCGCCTGACCACGTCGGGTTGGCCCAGGTCACCCGCCACCGGGATACTGTCGGGTGAAAGTTTCCTCACCTCGGCCAGCGTGTCCGCGAGTGGCACGCCGGATTCCAAGCCGTGGACGGCGACCACCGCGCCGCATTCCGCCAGAGCCAGCGCGATCGCGCGTCCGATGCCACGCGCGGAACCTGTTACCAGGGCGGTGCGGCCGTTGAGTTGGAATCTTCCGGGCATGGTGTTAGAAAGGTTCACATTCCGCCCACGGTGGGGCTCCAGTCGGGGCGATACGGGTCCTGATGGAAGCGGGCATAGTAGTCGCCCACTTTCTCGTAGTAGCGCCCGTATTTTTCCATCTTCTCCTCATCGAGCGCCACGCCGAGTCCGGGACCGGTCGGCACCTTGATGCAGCCGTCTTCGTATTTCATCAAGCCGCCCTGGATGATGTCATCCGTGAGGTAATGATAATGCGCGTCGCCGGCATAGGTCATGGTCGGGATGGTCGAGGCGGTGTGGAGCATGGCGGCGAGCTCGATGCCGAACTCCGCGCCGCTGTGCATGGCCATACCCAGATTGAACGTCCGGCAGACGGCTTCCAGATCCTTCACCCCGCGGGGTCCTTCCCAGTAATGGATGTCGGTTAGAATGATGTCCACCGCGCCCATGCGGATGGCGGGGCCGAGGTCGTCGAAGCGGGCGGGATACATGTTGGTCGCGATCGGAATTTTGATCTGTGCGCGCACTGCGGCGTTGCCTTCCAGCCCCCAGGCGGGGTCCTCGAAATACTCGATGTTCAAAGGCTCCAGCCGGCGGCCGACGCGCACCGCGGTCGCCACCGACCAAAGGCCGTTGGGGTCGATGCGCAGCCCGAAATCCTCGCCCAGCCGTTCGCGGCAGAGTTCCATCACGCGGACTTCCTCCATCGGGTCCATGACACCGGCTTTGAGTTTCATCGCGTTCACGCCGAGGGTTTCATGGAGTTCCACACAGAGGTCGGCGAGGTCCTCCGCCTTCTCATCGTGGCCGCCGCCCGGCCGGTCGTAGCGCCAGAACAGATAGGCGATGAACGGAACGCGGTCGCGCACCGAGCCGCCTAGCAGGTCCGAAAGCGGGCGGTTCAGCACCTTGCCCTGGATGTCGAGGCAGGCCATTTCAATCGCCGCGTATAACCGCGGATTGGCGAGATAGTAGATGCTGCGGAGAACCTTTTGTTTGATCACCCCGAGATGGAACGGATCGAGTCCCATGATGCGGGGTTTGAGTTTCTGCAACGCGGCACGCTGATCGCCGCCGCCGACTTCGCCCAGGCCGATGATCCCCTCGTCGGTGACGAGTTCGAGGATGGTGCGCAGGAAGTAGCCGGGATGCACGCCGGTGTTGTGCCGGAGTTGGGCGTTGAGCGGAATCGCAACGGTGCGGGTCTTGAGATCGATGATTTTCATAGGTGGTAATCTACAGTCGGTTGACTCTTCTGGATAAGGACTGGAGTGGTTTGGTGGCGTGAGTGGCTTCCCGACCGGCCCATCCGTTAGAAAGTGCTTCCTCCGCCTGACGCGCGGCGGCGGCGACAGCGGTGCTCAGTTCAAGGGGACTTTCGTTCGTCATTTCATCGGAGAAACCGATCACCGTCAGGGCTGCCACCACGCGGCCTTGAGGATCATGAATCGCGGCTGAAAGCGCGTGGCATTTGGAACAATACATCCCGAAATCCGCACACCATCCCTTGCTTCTTACTTCATGAACCCTGCGTGATACATCCTTGCGGGTCTGGCGCTCCCAACAGACATCCTGTGCGCGTCCCAGAATTCCTGTGATTTGATCGTCCGGCAGGTCGCTCAGCAAAACCGCCCCGGACGAGCCATAGGCAAGCGGGAATGCCGCGCCCACACGGACCCCAACTGAAGTTCCCCGCGGGGATTCACTCCGTGAGATGGTGACCGCGTCATCGCCCTGGCGCACGGTGACCTTAACGGTCATTTGTGTTTTCAGGGCCAGCGACCGGATTACCGGATCGAATGCCTCCACCAAGGTTTCGAAGCGCCGCAGCGACTGGAGCACCGGCAGCAAGCCGAGCGAGAGCTCATGTCTTCCTCCAGCCACCGGCCGGATCCAGTCCTGCGCGACCAGCGAACGGAGAATCCGGTAACACGACGAGCGGGACATTCCGAGACAAATGGCCAGCGACTTGGTCGTCGTGTCTTCGCTGTCCTCCGAGATCAGACGGATCAATTGGAACGTCTTGTTCACCATCGGAATGGTGTGCGCGGTGACATTGGGATTCGCTGACATCAGGAGGGAGGCTAAGCGTGCAAGACGTCGTTTCAATTCATTTCGGAAACAAATAAATCCCCTTTTGAACTTTTTGGGGCGTCTCGGAGGTGCGTCGAGGGTGCAGGTCAATGGCTGGTCCGGGGGTAAATGGTGGCACGAGCATTGGCTGTGTTAGTTCAATAGGGGGTGTTTTTGCCTCCGAAATAATTTGGACTGGCTGATTCACCTGATAAAACCAAAGCCTTACCGACTTGCAGAACGATCCGATACCATGACAGTTGCAACGAAGGCTCCGCCCCCTGTTTTGTGGGTCTATATCGGGACCTATACCGGCGCGAAAAGCCAGGGTATTTACAGGGCGCGGTTCGACACGGAAACCGGCCATTTGGGCGAACCGGAGCTGGCGGCGGAAACGATCAACCCGATTTTCCTCGGGCTCCATCCTAACGGTGAAATCCTCTATGCGACGAGCCATTTGGGTGCCGATCACACCGGGAGAATCGAAGCCTACGCCATCGAACCAAGTGGCAAGCTGAACCTGCTCGACCGGCAATCTTCCAGCGGTGTCTGTCCCTGCCATCTGGCGGTGGATTCCACGGGGAAATGCGTGTTGGTTGCCAACTATCTCAGCGGCAACGTCGCCGCTTTCCCGGTTCAGCCGGACGGACGGTTCGGTGGACCGGGGGGCATTGTCCAACACCGGGGATCAGGCCCGCACCCGTGCCAAACCGGCCCGCGTGCCCATTTCATAAGCCCTGATTCCGAGAACCGGTTCGCCCTCGCCTGCGACCTGGGCGCGGACAAGGTGTCAGTCTGCCGGTTTGACCCGGCTCGGGGCTTGCTGGAGCCGAACCATCCCCCAGGGGTTGCGGTGAAGTCGGGATCGGGTCCGCGTCATCTGGCGTTTCACCCGGGAGGCAAGCGGGTCTATCTCATCAATGAAATCGCCTCGACTCTGGTGGTGTTTGCCTATGAGCCGATGTCCGGCATTCTCAAGGAATTGCAA
>JBIPMR010000178.1:0-6648 GCA_044369025.1 Luteolibacter sp. | reverse complement strand
CCAATACTTATGAACATCCAGAAACTCATGAAACAAGCCCAGCAGATGCAAGCCGGGCTCGCCGCCAAGCAGGAAGAACTCGCCATCCAGACCGTCGAGGCCTCGGTCGGCGGCGGCAAGGTGAACGTCATCGCCACCTGTGCGGGCGATGTGCTTTCGATCAAGATCGACCCGTCGGTGATCGATCCCGAGGACGCCGAGTTCCTTGAGGAACTCGTGCTCAAGGGCGTCCAGGAAGCGATTGCCACAGGCAAGGAAAAGGCCGCCGCCGAAATGAAAAAACTCACCGGCGGACTCGGCATCCCGGGGATGTAAATCCGAGATCCGAGATCTCAAATTTCTAATCCCAATCACCCACCATGTTCCGCCGCCGCCTTGGATGGATCCTCGTGGGTGCTTCGTTGCTGCTCCACATCTTCACTGTTTATTGCTTCGCGCGGCAGCCGGACCGCTTCGCCGCGTTCACCGTGATGCCGATCTGGCTGTGGGGCGGCTTCGGGCTGCTGATGGCCTGCGTGGCGTTTTATTTCCTGCGTGCCTCGCTGTCGCTGGTGATGACGGCGGTGTGGGCGGTTACCCTGTTAGTCGGCGCGGACGAGGCGCGGGTGCTCGCCAATTTCGGCAAATCCCCGCCGCGGCCCGGCGTGGCGGAGTATCACCAGGGCAAGCGCGTGCTGCGGGTGATCACCCTGAATTGCGCGGTCTTCACCCGCGGCGATCCGTCCCGCGATCTCGCCGCCTGGCGGCCGGACGTGGTTCTGTTGCAGGACGCCTATCCCGATCAGGTCCGCCAGATTGCGGACGCGCTCTACGGCGGCCGTGGCGACTACCGTGCCCATCAGACCAATGGCATCGTGACCCGCTGGAAAATCCAGCGGGAAATCCGCAACCCCACCCAGCGCAACCACCAGGTGACCATCCTAACACCCACCGGCGCCACCTTTGAGGTCGTCAATGTGCACCTCCGCACCGCCGCCACCGATCTCCGCCTGTGGAACCGCTCGGCCTGGCGGGAACACCGCGTCAACCGCGCCCTGCGCCAAAAAGAACTTTTGTTCACCCAGCAGGTGCTGGAGCAAACGACCGAATTCCCGAACACGCCCACGCTCTTCGGCGGTGATTTCAACGCGCCGGCACCGGACATCGTCCACCGCCAGCTGTCCCGCGATTTTGTCGATGCCTTCGCCGCCGCCGGCACCGGTTGGGGCGATACCTTCCAGCGGCGTTTGCCGATTTTGCGCATCGATCACATCTACGCCACCCGCCATTTCACGCCGGTCCGCTGCCGGGCGGTCACCACCCGCCACAGCGATCACCGGATGGTGGTCGCCGATTTGATCTCGGATTTGATCGTCGCGCCGTGATTGGTGTTTTTTCGCATGTCCGGCCCGGGAATTTTCCTTTAGCGTTTCGCCCATGAGTGATTCGATTGCCGCGCTGACCGCGCAAATTCAGGACTTTGTCGATGCCCGGGAGTGGCGGAAATTTCACAACGCCAAGGATCTGTCCGTGGCGATCGCGGCGGAGGCGGGGGAGCTGATGCAGCATTTTGTCTGGCAGCAGGAGGACCAGGTCGCGCAGCGCGTCGAGCAACGGCGGGATGAAATCGCCTCGGAAATCGCCGATGTGGCGATTCTGTTATTCGAGCTGGCGGACAATCTCGGCATGAAACTCGGCGATGTGATGGAAGCGAAAATCGCCAACAACGACATCCGCTATCCGGTGGAGAAATCGCGCGGCAACAATTTGAAATACTCCGAACTGTGAGCGACGAAACCCCACGCCCGCCGCGGCGCAAGCGCTACAGCGGGAAAAATCCCCGCCGCTTCGAGGATAAATACAAGGAACACGACCCGCAACGCTACGGCGAGACGGTGGCCAAGGTGATCGCTTCCGGAAAAACCCCGGCCGGCTCGCACATCCCGATCCTGGTGGACGAGTGCCTCGCCGCGCTCGCTCTCGCACCGGGCGCTTCCGGCGTCGATGCGACGCTCGGCTACGGCGGCCATGCGCTGAGGGTTCTGGAGAAAATCTCGCCGGGCGGGAAATTGATCGGCCTCGATGTCGATCCGTTGGAGTTGCCGAAAACCGAGGCGCGGCTCCGCGCCGCGGGCTACGGCGGCGATGCTTTCGAGGCGGTCCGATCCAACTACGCCGGCATCGCCAAGGCCCTCGCCTCGCGCGGCATGGTGGGCGTGGATTTCGTGTTCGCGGACCTCGGTTGTTCGTCGATGCAGTTGGATGATCCGTCGCGCGGTTTCAGTTTCAAGTCCGCCGGCCCGTTGGACATGCGGATGAACCCGAGCCGCGGCCTTTCCGCCGCCGAGTGGTTGGAAAAAACCAACGCCGTGAAACTGGCCGCCGTGCTTCATGCCAACGCGGACGAACCCCGCGCGGAATCGCTCGCCGAGACGCTGGCGGGGCGCCGGTTTTCCCACACCCAGTCGTTGGTGCAGGCGATCCGCGAGTCCGCCCGCATCAGCGACGAAGACGAAATGGACCTCACCGTGCGGCGGGTTTTCCAAGCACTGCGGATGGCGGTGAACGAGGAATTGGTCGCGCTGGATGCCTTTCTCCGGGTGCTGCCCGAGTGCCTGAAATCCGGCGGGCGGGCGGCGGTTCTCAGCTTCCATTCCGGCGAGGACCGGCGGGTCAAGCAGGCAATGCGCGAGGGAATCCGCAGCGGGGTTTACTCGGAAATGAGCGAGGGCGTGATCATGGCCGGCCCCGAGGAGCGCCGGATGAATCCACGCAGCAGCTCCGCGAAACTCCGCTGGGTCAGCCGCGCCTGATGAGCTGACAGGAAAGTGGTTGGCGCGTCTCGCGCCAGACCGTTGCGGAGGCGTCTCGCCTCCCACCTCGAGGTTCACCGCAAGACGCTCTCGGCCTCCTTCACCCATTCGCCGCCGCGGTAAATCTCGCTTTCCAGCAGGAGCGCGGGGGTGATGGCCAGCGGCTCGCCGGTCGGGGCGAAGATCCGGATTTCCACCGTCGTGCTGCCACGGTCCGGGCGGGCGGGGACGTGGGCGCAGGCGATGCCGGAGGGGCCGCGGCCATGGAAATCGCCGCGATCGCTGAAATCGCCGTTGCCGTCGGCATCCACGGCGAGCAGATCCTGGTTGGCGGCGGCGTAGTATTCGAAGCGCAAAGGCACCGGCGAGCGCAGGCGGAAGGGGATGCCAGGTTCCGCGCCGGGTGGCAAGGCCAACTCGTGGAACAGCGAAATCGAGCGGAACGGGCTGGTCTCCAACAGGCTGGCATCGAGCACGACGCGGCCGGCGGCACCCGCCTCCCAGCGCAGGTCCCAGCTCGAGCTTTCGGTTTCCTTGCCGACGGATCGCCAGTCCACGCGGACTTTTGCTTCGGCAATATCCGCGGCCGGGGCCATGAGCAGTTCGAGCTCGGCCTCGCCCCCGCCGGGGATGGTGAGTGGAATTTCCAAGGTGGTTTCCGGGCTGCCTGCGGTGAAACTGGCGCTGCCGGAGGCGTTCGAGCTGGCCCCGGGACCGCGGATCTGCCATTGGCCCGCGACGCCGGTGGAGCCCGGATTGGAAACGATGAAGCGCGTCCGGGCGGTGGTGCCGGGCGCGGTGACGCTGACGACTTCCAGCGGCTGGACGCGGAGGCTTGGGCCGGTGGCTGCGGTCACGGCGGCGGAAATTTGGTCCAACTGGAGAATCCGGCTTTCCTGATCCGGCGCGAGCAAGAGGCGGCGGTATTCCGGCAGACCCGCGGCGAGGCTGCGGGCGAGTTCCAGCGCGGTCTTGGCGGCGGCGGTTTGGCCCAATTTCGCCAGCGCGATGGCGCGCAGGGTTTCGGCGTGGACGCGGCGGGAGCGCGGCATTTCCTCGTGATGGTCGCGGAGTAATTCCTCGAGCTCGGCCAAGGTCGCTTGCGCGCCCTCGCGGTCGCCGGATCCGAGGCGGGCGTCGAACAGCGAGGAAAGCAGCGCGGCCTGGTGCAGGACCAAGCCGAACGAACGCTTGAGCCTCAAGGCTTCCTGAAACATCACGATGGCCTCGCCGGGGCGGTCTTGCCGCAGCAGGTAAGCGCCGTATTCCGCGTAAAGGCTCGGCTCGCCGCGCTTGTTGCCCTGCGCGCGCATCCGGGTGAGCACGGAAACGAACTCCGCGTCGAGCTTGTCCTCGCCCGCGTTGGTACGGCTGACCAGGCTATCGCGGTCCGCATAGGCGCTTTCGAGAAACTGACCCAGGTCGGCCCGTTTCCGCGCCTCGTCGCGGAGGGCATCGATGGCTTGCTGCGAGTGCTTGAGGTCGAGTTCCATTTTCGCCAGCAGTCGCGCCGCGCCGCTGCCCGGGGACTTCGCCAGGATCCCGGCGGCGAGTTCGCCCGCTTGGGCGAGAATTTCGGGGGTCGGGCCGTCCCACTGCGAGAGGTTGCGGAGCAGATTGATGCGCAGGGTGAGTCCGCTGGTGCGCTGCGTGTCTTGCTCCGCGGCACCGAGCAATGATCGCTGGACCTCGATGGCCTCCAGATCATAGCCGAGGAAATCGAGCAAATCCGCGCGGCGGGCGAGCAGCTTGAAGGCGTAAAAGCGCTCGGACCTGGGAAACTCCGTCCAAGCGTCGCCCATCGCGGCGGCGGCTTCGTCCAGCAAGGCGCGGGCTTCCAGGCTGCGTCCGGCATAATCCAGGATATCCGCCTCGCGCTCGAGCAGCCGCCAGCCGAGCGATTTGAGTTTCGCTGGCAGCCCCGCGACTTCCTTCACGGTGATCGAGCGGCCGTCGGCATCCGCCCCCGTCTGGCGGCCGCGCAGGTTTTCCGCGGCCGCGCGGTTCGCCTGCCAGGCCGCGCCGATCCGGCCTTCTGCCAACAATCCGCGTTCGAGGTGGCCGAAAAGTTCGGTCCGCCGCAGCGCGTCGCCATCGGCGTGCTCGTAGCCCATCGGCCCCAGCGCGGTGATGACTTCCCGCGCGAATTTCCCCGCGCCGATGGAATCGCCGCGCTCGTGCATCCAGAAGCAGGCGCTGTTGCCCGCGGCAGTCGCGTAATCCGCATTGCCCGCGTCCACCGCCATGCGGAAACTGCGTTGCATGCCTTGCAAGGCGGCATCCGGGTCATGCGCCTTGAGCTCCCGCGCCCCGTAGAATTCGCTCTGGTAGGACGGCTTCGCCTCCGCCGCGGCTATGGCCAGAATGAACGAAAACAGCCGGAGGGTGAATTTCATGGGGCAATCCTCGCAGGCTTTCCGGAGAAGATCAACCGCCAGGTAGGGTTCCACCGCCGGGGAAACCATCGATAACGGCGTGCGCTTCGTCATCCGCGGTTTTTCCCACAAGCTGTCAGGTTGATTCTTCACCGGCGGATCCACCCGTCGGAACTTTTGACAGCCGGGCGAACTTGGCTATGGTCACGCCTCTCCAACGAACCCCACCCCTTTACCCATGAGCGAAACCACTCTCGAAAAACACACGTTCCAAGCCGAAATCCAGCAATTGCTCGATCTCGTCGTCCACTCCCTCTACACCGACAAGGAGATTTTCCTCCGCGAGCTGATCTCGAATGCTTCGGACTCGATGGAAAAACTCCGCCACATCGAGGCCACCGAGAAGAACATCCACGAGCCGACGCTGCCGCACGAAATCCACATCACCACCGATGCCGAGGCCAAGACCCTCACCATCGCCGATCACGGCATCGGCATGACCCGCGAGGAGCTGGTCAAAAATCTCGGCACCATCGCCCACTCCGGCACCAAGGCGTTCCTGAAATCCGTCAAGGACAGCGGCAGCACTCCCGGCAACATGATCGGCCAGTTCGGCGTCGGTTTTTACTCGGCCTTCATGGTGGCCGACGAAGTGAAAGTCCACTCGCGCAGTTGGCGCGAGGACGGCGAGGAACTCGTCTGGACCAGCGATGGCAAGAGCAGCTATGAAATCGAGGATTCCCCCGGCCAATCGCGCGGCGTGAAAATCGTCATGCACCTCAAGGAGGAGCTCAGCGAGTATTCCGAGGAACTCCGCATCAAACATCTCATCGAGCGCTACAGCAACTTCGTCGGCTTCCCGATCTTCCTCAACGGCACCCGCATCAACGAAGTCGAAGCCCTGTGGCTGAAGAACAAATCCGAAATCACCGAGGACCAATACAAGGCGTTCTATCAATTCGCCTGCAAGGCCTTCGACGAGCCCGCCTACCGCCTGCACTTCAGCGCCGACGCGCCGATCGCGATCAACGCGCTGGTCTTCGCCCCCAGCGAAAACCCGGAGCGCATGGGCTTCGGGAAAATCGAGTGCGGCGTCTCGCTCTATTCGAAAAAAGTCCTGATCGACGCCGAGCCCAAGGGCCTGCTTCCCGACTGGATGCGCTTCATGAAAGGCGTCGTCGACAGTGCGGACCTGCCACTTAACATCTCCCGCGAAACGATGCAGGACAGCGCCTTGGTTAGAAAACTCGGCAGCGTCATCAGCAAGCGCGTGATCAAGATGTTCGAGAAAGAGGCCGAAGCGGAGCCGGAGAAATACCGCGGTTTCTACAAGAAATTCGACCGCTTCTTCAAAGAAGGCATTGCCACCGACTATCCGAACCGCGAAGCCCTCGCCAAGCTGCTGCGCTTCGAATCCTCGCTCACCGAGCCCGGCGCCGTCTGCGGCTTCGCCGACTATGTCACCCGCGCCAAGGATGGCC
>JBIPMR010000271.1:0-5451 GCA_044369025.1 Luteolibacter sp. | reverse complement strand
GGGCGACCTTGAGCACCTGCTTCTTGCCTTGAAGATCGACCAGGAACACGACCGACACCGAGCCGCTGCCGAGCCGGGCCTCGACGCGGTATCCACCGATGAGTTCGTCTCCCTTTTTGGACTCCAGAGGATTGACGAGGGCGGACTCTTCCGGACTGGTCAGCTCGTCCTCGATCATGTCGAGCGCGGCAAGGAAGTCTTCCACGGAGGCCCGGTCACTGGGAGTTCCGTTCGCGGTGGTGCGGACGATCTCGACGAGTGAGTCCACTGCGCCATCCATGGCCTCGCTGATATTCAGGCCTCCACTGAGGCTACTCCGGAGCTTCTGCTGGAGTTCGGTGACGTTGGTGGCCGGCGGCTTGCCGGTGAAGAGCAGGTAGGTGAGTGCGCCGAGAGAGAAGCTGTCGATCTCGGTGCCGCCGTCGGCATTTCCGGCGAGAGCCTCCGGGGCGATAAATACTTGTGACGTGTCCTCGATGAGCTGACCGGCGTGCAGCGTCCTCGACATCTGGGTGACGGTGAATCCAGAGTCACCGGTGGAGATCCTGGCTCCAGTCTGCCAGTTGAGGACCTGGACGAGCGGGCGCTTGGACGCATCCCGCCACACCAGAATGCTCTGCGGGGAAAGACTGCGGTGGATAACCTTCCGACCGTGGGCGTAGGCGATGATTTCTCCAATCTGGCGAAGGATGTCGAGCCGCTCGTGGACCGGGAGTTTTGCGCCTTCCTGGCTGAGGAACTGGTCGAGGAGAATCGAGTTGGGCGGCTCCCGAAGGAACAACACCGGGCCATACTCGCACTCGGTCGGCGGATCAGCCTTAAGGATACCGGGATGGTCGAGCCGCTCCAAAATCTCGAACTCCCGGACGGCCGCCTTGTGGATGATTTCACGGTCCTGCGGAGTCGCCTGCCGCGACACCAGATAGATCCTCGCCACCCGGCGGGTAGTCTCCAGGGACACGTGCCTCGCCTTCCAGTCCTGGTAGATGCCGAGCGGACTGTCGAAGACCAGTTCCTCAAGCAGGAAGTCTCCCACCCGCCGGGATTTCTGCGAAGGGCGGATGCCAGCCTGCTCCATCGCTTGGGCGAGAGCCTTGATCCGTGGGCGGTCGACCACCTGCTGGTCAAATTGCCTCAACCCCGGGCACTCACGCCGCCGGATCGCCGCCATGATGCCCGGCCGGGTCGGTGTGTCTCTCAGGCAGACGTAGTGTTCCGCGTTTCCGGAAAGGTGATTGATGACACCGGGATGGGACACGAACACCAGTGGCTCGATGAACGGCATGCCTTCTTTCTTGAAGGCCTTCTGTCGCGCCAGCAGGCTCTTGAGGCGCTTGCACTTCCGGTTCGTCAGCAGGACAGGATTCTCGTCGGTGGTCCGGCGTCCTTCGTGATCCCAAGTCCAATCCCTGGTGTCACCCGACAAGTCGCCCGGCTTGCTCTTGATCTCGACTACGAAAATCCCCTCAGGTCCAGCGATGAGGAGATCGACCTCGTTGATCGACCCGTCGTCCGCGATGAACTCGAAATTGGCCCAGGCCCGGTAGTTGTCCTGCGCCGGGAACTGCGCGTAGATGAAGTCCAGCGCCTCCTGCTCCCACGGGAACTGGGATCGGGTCACTGTCTTCCAGTTTTTTTCCGGGTCGGGCATTATGGTCGGGCGGGGATGACAGCTTGCGGGTGATAGATTGAAAAGCAGGGAGGTCAACGCCAGCTTAATCGTCTTTTTGACCGGCGGTGAGGTGGCACCGACAGCCTGAATGCGATGCCGGCCATATCTCAATATATTCGCCTGAATCGCGAGCGTCGCCTTGTGCTGCTTGATCCTCTCATCCTACTAGGTCCCCACAGGAAAGGCTCGATCACCGTATCCGGGTGCTCTCGCAATGCGAGCGGGATGGAGAGGAAAAGCGGAGAACGGCGCGGATATTCCAGCCAGGTGGGTTCGAAGGAGAACCCAAGGCGTTTGCCCTTTCGTTCGAGCGTACCCCTCCGCACGCCATCGACCATCACCATCAGTGATTCGCTGATGGCTTGGAGTTTTGGGCGACAGCCGACATTGAACTCGTCTTCTCCTGCCGGTCTCAAATTTTTCATCGCGATCAACTCGGCCGGATATTCAGGATTTTTGTGGCCTCTGCTTTAGGCATCACGCCGGCGTAGTGGCACTTCAGAACCTGAACCCCGCCGGAGTGGCCGAATTCAAACATCAGGGAGCGGTCTGCCGAGGGCGATCACGACGGAGGCATGCGTATGGCGAAGGGCGTTGTTGGGCCGCTCCGGCAGAGCCGTGGGTGAAACATGGGGGTTCGACCAAGTCAGACCAGACCTTCCAGCCGGCAAGGCGGCGAACCGCCTTTTGCATCGTCTATTCCGCTACCCACTTACTACCCAGTTCCGGGTGCGTTTTTGTGCGCTTTTGAGCGTTTCCAGCAAAATCCCTAACTTTTGACTTCCTCTCTAAGTGGCTTATTTCAAGCTAATTAGATGGAGGCGGAGGAGGGAATCGAACCCTCGCATGACGGTTTTGCAAACCATTGCCTTACCATTTGGCTACTCCGCCATTCGCGTGGCGCGGGGGCGAGTGATTAGGGTGGATCCGGCGGGGTGTCAACACTTGGATTTGTGGAGTTGGATTTCCGCCGGACCCGGGGCGGGAAGCAATCAGCGGTAGATCGAACCTTGGATGACGGCCCGGCCGCCTGAGTGTCCCCTGCGATCGCCACCGCCGTGGCCGTCATGCACCGGCGGCGGGCGGGGTGCCTGGTAGCGGGCGCGGACGACCGGGCGATAAGACGAGCGGAGGTTGCGGCATTCAAGAAGCCGGGGTGGAAATTTCGCGAATGCCGCGGGAGATTCGGGGCGGGCGATTCTGAGGTTTGACCTTGGGCACGAGGGCTTATAGCGTTTTGAAACTTTCCCATGATTCGCGAAATTGTTCAATACGGTCACCCTGTTCTGCGTCAACGCTGCCGTCCGGTCACGGAGGTGGACGATGAAATCATCGAACTGGTGGCCGACATGCTGGACACGATGGTGGATGCCAACGGGGTGGGGCTGGCCGCGCCACAGGTCGGTGAGGATTGGCGGCTGGCGGTGATCGATGTGTCGCATGATCCGGAGTGCGTTTCCTTTTTGAAAGTGAACGGCGAGGACGCGGATTTGGTCTCGATCATGCCGCTGATTTTCATCAACCCGGAGCTGGCGTTTGGCCAGGAGAAGGAATTCGGGATGGAAGGCTGCCTCAGCATCAAGGGGATCCGTGCGGAGGTGCGACGGCCGGAAGCGGTGAAGGCGACTTTGCCACAGCTCGACGGCTCGGTGTTGGTGGTCGAGACGGACGGCCTGCTGGCGCGGGCGCTGCAGCATGAGATCGACCATTTGAACGGGGTGCTGTTTGTGGACCGGCTGCCGGCGGTGGCCAAGGTATCGATGAGAAACCGGCTGAAGCGCTTGTTGGAAAACCGGGATGAAACTTGAAAGTTTTTGCGGTGAAGCTCGACTTTCCAGACAACTTGAGCTCCATTTCCGCCTATCAGCGGCTGCCATCAGCGCGGCCCGCCTGCCTTTCCCACCGCCATTCACATGACCCAGAACCGAGGAATTTTCGAGAGTTTTCCAAAGCCTCCGTCGCCCCCTCCGGACTCGCCGTTTGCGGTGGTTCCCGAGCCGGCGGCCGAGGCTCCCGCCAGCCCGTTTGCGGCGATGGCGCGGCGCGATTCGCCCTTCACGGTGATCGATGAAACCAGCGGTGCGAAGGCTGCCGAGGCGGAAAAATCCTCCAAGCTGCCCGAGCGCCGGAAGCTGGATTCGCCGTTCCAGATCGCCGAGCCTGCGGAAGGTTTCGGCTTCGAGGCCCCCGCCAAGCCGCATGCGGACTCCCCTTTCCAAATTGCGCCGGCGGCCGCGCCCACCGCGCCGGCACCCTTTTCGGCAACGCCGCAGGCGGCGGGAGTTTCGCCATTTTCGGTGGAACCGGAGCAACGGCCATCGCCCGCAACCCCGGCCACCCAGGCTGCGATTGCGGCTTTTGGCAACTGGCAGGAGCCTCCGGCAGCCGTCGCCGCACCCGCGCCGGTGGCCGCCGAGCCCGCGCCTTCACCGGCATTTGCGGCGGCGCCGCAGCTGGTGCCATCGGCTTTCAGCCCCGCCCCGCAGGCCCCCGCGCAGCCGGCTCATGGGGCGGCACCTGCGATGGATGCGTCCCAATCCGATTCGTTTTCCATCCGCCAGCTTGAGCTGCGGGCGATCTTCGGGATGGACCGGGAAATGAGTCATGACGAGATTCTGCAACGTGCGCGGACGCTGCCAGGCATGAAAAACGTCGCCCGAGTGGGTGCGCAAGACATGGCCACCGTCGAAGCGTTGAAAAATCTGCTGCCCAGCCTCGGCTTCGGCAGCGGGGGATTGAAACTTTACGCGGGATCGGTGCCGCTGGAGTTCATCCGCGAAGGTCCGGTGCTGCTGGCGGTGCAGACCGATGGTGGGTTCGCCCCCGGCGTGCGTGAGACCTTGATGATCGTGGCGCGTGAACTGGGGCGCAGCTCCTAACGCTTTCGACCTTCGGCGACCGGGTCTTCGAGGTCTTGAAACAGCGCGCGGATTTCCGGACCGGCCCGTGGCATCCACTCGTCCGGCACTTCGTCGGAAATCAAACCGGCGGCTCTCACCGGATCGGTCTCGGCAAGCACCCGGGCGATTTTCCCGAGAGCGGCGGATTTGTCGCCCGGGATTCCCAAGGTTTCCGCCCGTTGGATGGCGGAGCGGCATGACAAAAGCCCGTTAGATAATGCCCCGCTTTTTCAAGAAGGGGGTGAGTTCATCCACCCCGAAGTCGGCGAGCACTTCGCCGAACCAATCCATCGTCGGGGCTTTCGATTGGCCGGACAGGTCGACCATTTCACGCATCGCGTCACGGTTGCCGGAGACGACGACGCTGCGCACCTTGATTTGTTTGCGCTCGAGAAAGTCGACGACTTCGTCGCACCATGGGCAGCCGGGTTTGATGTAGAGAATGGGTAAGTCAGCCATGGCGGAAGGCTAAGCCCGTAATCCGCCGCCGCCAAGTCCGATGCTTACTCGGGGGCGGGTGCCGGCGGTTTGACGCGCGATGGCGGGTCGGTAGGCGGGCGTGAAATCACGGCTCCGGCTTCGCTGCCGGTTCTGGAAACGGGCGGGTTGGTCGCACGGAATTCACCGTCAGTTGGCAGGTCGAGCATCTCGGGCAAGCGCAGGCCTTCGTCGGGAAAAGCGGCCAGCTCGGGCTCGGGGGCGAGCGGTTCGGGCGCGGCTTTTTCGTTGTTAGGCGCCGGCGCTTGCTCGACGACCGCGGCTTTGGGCGCAGCGCAGGATGCCAGGACCATGCCGATCAGTGCCAGGAATGTGGATTTCAGTTTCACCATTTCAAACTTTGCGCCGGGGCGGACTGCAAGAAAGCCGTTCGGCGGGCCG
>JBIPMR010000177.1:0-6684 GCA_044369025.1 Luteolibacter sp. | reverse complement strand
CTCGGGCGAGTCCTTGAACTCGCCCAGCGTGTAGCCGAGTTTTTTGTAAAACTCGATGGAGGCATTCAAATCACGGACGCGGATGCGGGTATGGAGAAAGCGGATCATGGTGAGGCAAGCGTGGCGCAAAACCGCGGGCTTGCCAAATGGCGATTGCGCAGAACCTTGCAATTCCGTTGCAAAGAATGACCCGGGTTTGCAAACGCCGGACATCCGTGGTAACAGGCAGACGCCATGAAAACCATCATTGTTGCCGTTGATTTCTCAAATGCCACCCCCGGGGTTCTGAAACTGGCCATCGGGATGGCGAAAGCTTTCGGCGCGGAGTTGCGCCTCATCCACATCGTCGAGCCGGAACCCAGCTATACCGCCTATGGATTCACGCCGGAGGAATTTCCCGCGATGCACATCTATCAGGAGGAGGCGAGGCGCCGGGCCGGCGTCAAGCTCGACGGGCTTCTCGCGCAGGTGAAAACCGAGCTGCCCAGTGCCAGTTCGCACATTGCCGAGGGCAGCCCGCTGCACACCCTGCTCGATTACGTCAAGGAAAGCGCGGCGGACCTCGTGGTGATCGGCAGCCACGGGCACGGCGTGATCGCCTCGCTTTTGTTAGGCAGCGTCGCGGAGGGAATGGTTAGGAAGGCCGCCGTCCCCACCCTGATCGTGCCCGCGACTCTGGAGTGAGTGGCGATCATATTCCTTGGCGCTCGGGGAAGGGGTGGGTATGTTTCGGCGCGGAGAGATCCTCTCCTAACGCCAATTCAACCCTCCTTCATTTGTGAAAATCGCCGCCGTTCTAATCGTTATCCTCAACGCCGCGCTGCTGGTGCCTGCGGCTGCGGATTACTCCTTGTTCCTGGTCGTCGCCTCGCTAGTCACCGCGATGGTGCTGCTGGGAGTGGCCTTCAGCTCCGGAACTCCGAAACCCGCGCCCAGGCCCGCCGTGGCGGAAGCGGTAAAACCGGTGGCCATCGCCGCACCCCAGAATCAGGCGCAGGCGGAAGTGGTCACGCTGCTTGGGATTTTCCAGGAAAAAGGCCGTTTCATCGATTTCCTGATGGAGGACATCACCCCGTTCAACGACGCCGAGGTCGGCGGGGTGGCACGCGCCGTGCATCAGGGTTGCAAAGAAGCTTTGAAAGAACATTTCCACATCGAACCGATCAGCCCGGAAGGCGAGGGGGCCTCGATCACCGTGCCCGCCGGCTATGCCGCCGATGAATTCCGACTTGTTGGAAATCTCTCGGGCGAGGCTCCGTTCACCGGAAAAATCGTCCACAAAGGCTGGAAAACCACTTCGGTGAAACTTCCGCGCGTGTTGAAAACCGATCGCCTGCCCGCCATCGCCCCGGCGCAGATCGAGGTCCAGTGAGGCCCCCATCCCCCTTTTACCATGAGTTTTCAGTTCAGCCTCGGCATCGATCTGGGCACCAGCAACAGCGCCATCGCGGTCGCGGATTTCGAAACCGGGCAGGCGTCCATCGTCGAAATCACCCAGATCCTCGCGCCCAACCAGATCGGCGAAATGCCGACGCTCGCCTCGGCGCTCTACCTCGCGCATCCGCAGGAATTTTCCGCAGACGACGTGAAACTGCCCTGGCCGTCGGACTCCGGGATCATCGGCCATTTCGCCCGCGAACACGGGACCTTGGTGCCGGACCGCTTGGTGACTTCGGCGAAATCGTGGCTTTCCAATCCCCACGTCGATCCCCGGCAACCGGTCCTCCCGTGGGGATCGGCCATCGAGGGGAAACTCTCCGCGTTCGAATGCTCCCGCCGCTATCTGGCGCATCTCAAGCAGGGATTTCTCCACGCCGAAGCCGCGCAAGGCCGCCCGTGGGATCTTGCCCAAGGCCAAATCGTGCTCACCCTCCCCGCGTCCTTCGATGAAATCGCGCGCAACCTGACCTTCGAAGCCGCCGAGGCCGCGGGCTTGCCGAACGTCGTGCTGCTCGAAGAACCCCAAGCCGCTTTCTACGCATGGACCGCCCAAGCGGGCAAAGACTGGCGCTCCCAAGTCAGCGCCGGCGACATCGTGCTGGTCTGCGACGTCGGTGGCGGCACGGCGGATTTCAGTCTTATCGCCGTGACCTCGGTCGGCGGAAATCTCGCGCTCGAGCGCATCAGCGTCGGCGAGCACCTCCTGCTCGGCGGCGACAACATGGATCTTGCGCTGGCCTACACGCTGCGTGCGCAACTCGAAGACGCCGGAAAAGCCATCGACGATTGGCAATTCCTCTCGCTCGTCCACGCCGCGCGCATCGCCAAAATCAGCCTGTTTTCCGATCCGACTCTGGAAAACGCACCGGTCACCGTCCCGTCGCGCGGGTCCGGTTTGTTCGTCGGCACGCTCTCGACCCGCCTCGAGCGGGCGACGCTGGAGCAAGTCGTGCTCGACGGATTTTTCGAAATGACCCGCGTCACCGATGTCCCGCTCGAAACCGGTGGCGCGGCCCTCCAGGAATTCGGCCTGCCTTACGCGGCCGATCCGGTCATCAGCAAGCACCTCGCCCGGTTCCTCACCCGCAGCCTTCAGAATGTCAAAGCCAGCGAGATGCTCGCCACACTTGTCGGCGAGCAAACCGGCAACTGCCTGAAACCCAGCGCCGTGCTTTTCAACGGCGGCGTTTTCAAAGCAGCGCCCATCCGCCAGCGTGTGCTCGATTTGCTCGCGTCATGGAACGACAGCGCACCCGTCCGTGCCCTCGAAGGCGACGAACCCGACCTCGCGGTGGCCAAGGGTGCCGCCTTTTACGGCCAGAACCGCGCCACCGGCCATGGCATCCGCATCAAGGCCGGCACCGCCCGTTCCTACTACATCGGCCTCGAATCCTCGATGCCCGCCGTCCCCGGATTCAAGCCACCGGTCAAAGCCCTCTGCGTCGTCCCGCAAGGCATGGAGGAAGGCAGCGATTGCCTCATCGAAGGCCGCGAATTCGGCCTCGTCACCGGCAAACCCGCCAGTTTCCGCTTCTTTTCCTCGGAAATCCGCAGCGGCGATACCCCCGGCCAAATCCTGCCGAATGCCGAGCGCGACCTCGAGGAAACCGCCCGCATCGAAGTCAACCTCCCCGTCCTCGAAGGTTTCCCCGAAGGCCAGGTCATCCCTGTCAAAATCGACGCCGTCGTCACCGCAACGGGCAACCTCGAACTCTGGATGAACCACACCGCCTCCGACCAACGCTGGAAAGTGGAATTCCAGGTGCGCACCGAATGAGCATGGAAGAGAAAGGCACCACGAATCTCACGAATCGGACGAATCAAGAGGTGCCCAAGTTCGCACCGGGTGGTCCAATTGGACCGCGAAATTTATTTCGCCTGAATCGTTCTTCTCACCCGAACATTCCGCAATGTGGACCTAGAAGATGGAGGAACCACGGAATACTCAGAACACCCGGAAAAAGAACAGAATCCCAATTTCCAAATCCCTCTTCCCATCCGTGTGTTCCGAGTATTCCGTGGAAAAAATTCTTCTCTAAATTCCTCGAAATTCGTGAGATTCGTGAGATTCGTGGTTCTCAAACTCTCCCATCCCTAATCCATGCCTACCCCCCAATTCAGCATCGGCATCGACCTCGGCACCACCAACTGCGCCCTGTCCTATCTCCCGCTCGCCACCCCCGACGCCACCACTCAGATTTTCCCCATCCCCCAATGGGAATCCCCCGACCGCCTCGCCGAGTCCACCACGCTCCCGTCCTTTCTCTACCTCCCGACCGACGCGGAAGCCGCCCAACTCCAGGGCGCGGTCGGCAAAGGTTGGCTCTGTGGCCGTTTCGCCCGCAAGCGGGCAGGGGAGACTCCCGGCCGCGTCGCCCATTCCGCGAAATCCTGGCTCGGTCATCACGCGGTGGACCGCGGCGCCGCTTTCCTTCCTTGGGGTTCCGAGGAAATCCCGCAAGACCGGAAAATCTCTCCCATCCGAGCCTCCGCCCTGCTGCTCAACTATCTCCGCGGCGCATGGGACACCCGATTCCCCGATTCTCCCTTCGATTCGCAGGAAATCACCCTCACCGTCCCCGCCTCGTTTGACGCCGTCGCCCAGCGCCTCACCCTCGATGCCGCCGCCGAAGCCGGATTCCCCAAAAACGTCCGCCTGCTCGAAGAACCGCAAGCCGCGTTTTACCGCTGGCTCGAAGCCCACGCCGACCCCGCCGCGCTGTGGAGCCAGCTCCCGGAAAACGGCGGCAACGTGCTCGTCATCGACATCGGCGGCGGCACGTCCGACTTCAGCCTGTTCGAAATTTCCCGCCAATCCGGTTCGCCGCTGCCCGCCATCCGCCGCGTCGCCGTCAGCGATCACCTTTTGCTCGGCGGCGACAACATCGACCTCGCCATCGCCCACGCGCTGGAGCCCCGCTTTGCCGGAAAGGGCGAAACCCTCGCCGGCAGCCAGTGGCAGGATCTCGTCGCCCGTTGCCGCGATTTGAAAGAGCGCTGCCTCGCCACCGATGGCGATCCCGACGAGGAATTCACCGTTTCCTTGCCCGGCCGTGGCTCCAGTTTGTTCGCCGGCACCCTCTCCGCCCGCATCGCCCGCCACGAAATCACCGCCATCCTGCTCGACGGTTTCTATCCGGAATGTCCCGCGGATGCCAGTCCGGTCGAGGCCGAGGCCGCGCTCAAGGAACTGGGGCTGCCCTACGCCGCCGACAGCGCCGTCACTCGGTATCTGGCGCATTTCCTGCGCGATCTGCCGCCGGCCGACGCCATCCTTTTCAATGGCGGTTCGCTCTATCCGGAATCCCTCCGCAACCGCATCCAGCGGCAGATCGGCAGTTGGCAAAACCGCCAGCCCCGCATCCTCGAAAATCCGGAACCCGACCTCGCCGTCGCCCGCGGTGCCGCGAAATTCGGCGGCATCCTCCACCACCGCAGCGCCCGCATCCAAGCCGGCGCCGCCCGCTCGATTTACCTCGAAGTCCACCAGGGCGACGGCCGTTCGCTCGTCTGCATCCTGCCGCGCGGCGCCGAACCTGAAGTGGCATTCCAGATCTCCCATCCCGGCCTCGAACTCCGGCTCAACCGCCCGGTCCGTTTCCAGGTTTACGCCTCCACCCGCCACGACCGCGACCAAGCCGGCGCGCTGGTCCCGTTCAAATCCGGCGATTTCCACAAACTCCCGCCGCTGCAAACCTCCGCCCGCCTCGCGGAAAAATCCGCCGGCGACCGCATCCCGGTCAAACTCACCGCCAAGCTCACCGAGCTCGGACTGCTGCACCTCGAATGCGTCAGCGCGGAGCCCTCCCTCCCACACGCCTGGCCCCTCGCCTTCAACCTCCGCGCCGGCGACGATTCCGGCGGCATGGTCGTCGGCGAATCCGACCCGGGAGCCGACCCGGAAACGCTCGCCGCCGCGCAAAGCCGCATCCTTTCCATCTTCAGCGGCCACCTCGATCCCGCCGATCCACTCACCGCCGCGCGCCTGCTCAAGAGCCTGGAAGCCATCCTCGGCGCGCCGAAAAACGAGTGGAACCTGATGCTCATCCGCGCCCTCTGGACCATGCTCAAACGCTGCACGCCCTGCCGCGCGAATTCCGTCGAGCATGAGGAATCCTGGCTCATCCTCGCCGGGTTCTTCCTCCGCCCCGGCTTCGGCGCGGAACTCGATCCGATGAGGATCGACGACCTTTGGAAAGTGCTCACCGGCGGCCTCATCCACCCGGGCAAACAAGTCCAGCTCCAGCAATACATCCTCTGGCGCCGCCTCGCTGGCGGCCTCGATCGCGAACGCCAGCAAACCCTCATCGACGCCGAGCTGCCCAAACTCCGGCAGCAGAAAAACCCGCCCGCCGAGCTCGTCCGCCTCGCGGGATCGCTCGAACGCATCGACCCCGGCACCAAGTCCGGGTTGGTCGAGCTGTGCCTCGCCAAATCCCTCACCGCCAGCTACGCCGCACCCTATTTCGTCTCCCTCGGCCTGCTGCTCAACCGCACCCCGCTCTACGCCGGCCCCGAAGCCGTCGTCCCGCCCGCGCTGGTCGGCCGCGCCTTCGAGGCGCTCCAGGATCTCGATTGGAAATCGCCCGAACTCGCCGAACTCTTCCTCCGCGCCGCCCGCGTCACCGATCACCGCAACCTCGATCTCCCCAACCCGCTGCGGAAGCAAATCGCCCGCAAATTGCAGGACGCCGGAGTCCCCGCCTTCAAAATCTCCCGCATCGAGCAATTCATCCCGCTCGAACGCGCCGAACAAGCCGGCCTCTACGGCGAGTCGCTTCCCCCTGGCCTGCTCCTCGCCCGCCCTGGGACCGCGAGTCTGCGACTCGCATGACCATGTGGGGAGCAAGGGATGTCCATCGGGCTTTTTCTTTCTCGTCCCATGGGCGGCGAGTTTGAAACTCGCGGTCCCGGGAGGACGGCTTCTTGGTGGATGACTTGCCCGCAACCCATCCACGATGCCCCTCAAATCAGGGCATTTTCCGGATTGGCGCATTCCCGCAAGCTGTGGTGCGGGCGGGCGGCGAAGGCGAGCGCCACCCGGACCTTGGCATCACAGAGACCGGCCGAGACGCTGGAGATCCTCCTGGTGCAGGGTTTCCTGTTCGAGCGCGAGCAACTCGGCAGCCACTTCCTTTTCCTCGCTGGAGTTCCATCTGCGGCGGATAGGAGATAGAGCAGAGAGATTCTGTGTTTCTTCATCACATCGAGCTCCCCGATCCCCGATCCCCGATCCCCGATCTC
>JBIPMR010000176.1:0-6707 GCA_044369025.1 Luteolibacter sp. | reverse complement strand
AAATGGCCTGAGGCCCCGCGCCGGTTTCCGAGAGCCGCTTCTGAAAGTTGGCCCGCCGCCTGCTTAGCGGTAGTCCATCAATCCATGGAAATGTTCAAGGGCTACGATCCCGGCAAGTTTTACGACGAGATGTTTGACGAAAACGGATCCGTCCGTGGTCACTGCGCCCCTCTCCTTCAGAAATTCGGCAATCTGGACCAGCGGGATTTCCTCGCCCGCAAGGCGAATTCCGAGCTCTACTTTCTCCGGCAGGGGATCACCTTCAACGTCTATCATGACGACCGCGGAACCGAGCGGATCTTCCCCTTCGACCCGATCCCGCGGGTGATGCCGGCCGAGGAGTGGGAGCATCTGGAGGCGGGTCTGACGCAGCGGATCGTCGCGTTGAACTTGTTCCTGCACGACATTTACCACGACCAGCAGATCCTCAAGGACGAGGTGATCCCGCGCTTCTACATCGAGCAGGCGAAGCACTACCGTCCCGAATTCCGCGGGGTGGATGTGCCGGCGGACATCTATATCCATATCTGCGGCAGCGATTTGATCCGTGGCGGCGACTGCAAGTATTACGTGCTCGAGGACAACGGCCGCTGCCCGTCCGGGGCTTCCTATCTGTTGGAAAACCGCAACGCGCTGAAGCGGGCGTTCCCGGGGCTGTTCGAAACCATGGCGGTCAGGCCGGTGGATTCCTATCCGCGCGAGCTGCTCAACATGCTGCACCACATTTCGCCGCGCCGCGAGGGCGACCCGGTGTGCGTGTTGCTCACCCCCGGTTGCCATAACAGCGCTTATTTCGAACACTGCTATCTGGCGCGGGAAATGGGCATCGACATCGTCGAGGGCAAGGATCTCGTGGTGGTGGATAAATTCGTTTACATGCGGACGACCCGCGGCCTGCTGCGGGTGGATGTGATCTACCGCCGCATCGACGACGATTTCATCGATCCGGTGGTGTTCCGCAAGGATTCCGTGCTGGGCGTGCCGGGCCTGATGAACGCCTATCGGGCTGGCAACGTGGCCCTGGCGAATGCCGTGGGTACCGGCGTCGCGGACGACAAGGTGATTTATTACTTCGTCCCCAAGATGATCGAGTATTACCTCGGCCAGGAGCCGATCCTGCCCAACGTGCCGACTTATCTCGCCTCCGAGGAGGCCGACATGAAATACATCCTCGCCAATCTGCCGGAGCTGGTGGTCAAGGCCGCCAACGAGTCCGGCGGCTACGGCATGCTGATGGGGCCGACCGCCACCAAGGATGAGATCGCCACTTTCCGCGAGCGCATCGTCGCGGACCCGCGCAACTACATCGCGCAGCCGGTGATTTCGCTCTCGCGCTCGCCAACCTGGTGCGAGGGCGCGATGGAAGGCCGCCACATCGATCTGCGGCCCTACATCATCTATGGCGACGAAGTGAAAATCGTGCCCGGCGGCCTGACCCGCGTGGCTCTCACCAAAGACTCGCTGATTGTGAATTCCTCCCAGGGCGGCGGCAGCAAGGATACCTGGGTGCTCCGTGACTAACCAACCATTATGCTTTCCCGCGTCGCCAACACACTTTACTGGATGGTCCGATATGTCGAACGGGCCGACAACCTCGCCCGCCTGATCGATGTCAACCAGCACCTCCTGCTCGACTATGAAAAACTCGACAGCGAAAGGCTGCGGGGTTTCTGGCAGCCGATCATTCTCAGCACCGGCGACGAGGAAGCCTTCAGCAAGCTTTACAGCGAAACCGGCAGCGACGAGGTGATCCGCTTCCTCACGGACGATCCGCGCAACCCGAACAGCATCGCCTCGTGCATCGCCCTCGCCCGTGAGAACGCCCGCACGGTGCGCGACCAGTTGTCCGACGAGCTGTGGGAGGAACTCAACGCGCTCTATCTGTTTTCCCGCAGCGAGGAAGGCTCGCGTCTGGCGAAATACGATCCCCAGCGCTACTATGAAAACGTGCGGCGATCCGCGGTGACCTTCCTCGGGGTGGCGGCTTCCACCACCTCGCGCAACGAGGCATGGGAATTCATGGACCTCGGCCGGCATTTGGAACGCGCGGACAAGACGACCCGGTTCCTCGATGTTTCCAGCTTCCTGCCAATCAGCGGCGACGGCCTGGAATCGGTCTCGCAGGAAACGCTGCATTGGTCGGCGGTCCTGCGCTCCTGCGGCGCGATGGGGGCGTTCCGCGCCTCGCAGCGCGAAATTTCGGCGGAGAGCGTTCTGGATTTCCTGATCTACGGCAAGGACTTCCCGCGCTCGGTGCGTTACTGCATCGAGAAGGTGGACATCAGCCTGCATCTGATTTCCGGAACTCCGCGCGGCGGATTTTCCAACGAGGCGGAACGCGAGGCTGGACGCTTGCTGGCGGAATTGAACTTCGGCTCGACCGAGGATGTCTTCAAAAAAGGCCTGCACGACTACCTGGACGAGCTCCAAGGCCGCTTCAATCACATCGGTGCCGAGATTTTCGAAACCTACGTGCTGATGCCGGAGCGCATCCAACTCACGCCCGCCGCGCCGGTGCCCTCCTTGTCCGCCGCCGCCGCCTGGCAGTTGGAGCAACAACAACAACAGCAACAACAGTGAGCATTCCCGAAAGGTCGGTTACGCCGACAATCGGCATGAAGCTGTCGGTCTGCCACCGCACGACGTTCAACTACGCCGGGCCGGTGAGCCAGAGTGTGAACACGCTGCATCTGGAGCCGCGGACGTTTCCCTATCAGAAAACCATCAGCGCGCTGATCCGCGTGATACCCGCCACCCGGGTGCGCCGCTTCACCGATCTTTTCCAGAACATCACCCATCACTTCGAACTCCCCGGAGCGCACCAGCGGCTCGAAATCGAAAGCCGGATCAAGGTCCATAACCTGCCGCTGGATATTTCCGCGCAGAGCCGGCAGGTGACCTTGGCGGCGCTCGACGACCCGTCGATCCGCGAGTTGACCTGGCAGTATCTGCAGGAAAGCCGCTGGGTCTCACGGCATCCGGAGGTCTGGCGGCAGGCGGTCGATGTGACCCGCCCGCATGTCTCGATGTTTGACCAGGCGTTCGCCCTGATGTCGTGGGTTCACCAGCAGTTCCGCTATCAGCCCGGATCGACGAATGTCAACACGCACCTCGAAGACGCGTTCGCCTTGAGGTGCGGGGTTTGCCAGGATTTCACCCACGTGATGTTAGGAATGTGCCGGGCGGTCGGGATCCCGGCACGTTACGCCTCGGGCTACCTCTACAATGGCCCGCGGGATTCGTTGGTCGGCGCCCAGGCGTCGCACGCCTGGAGCGAAGTCTATCTGCCCGCCGCCGGCTGGATCGGCTTTGATCCGACGAACCACACACTCGCCGACGAGCGCTACGTCAAGGTGGCCGTCGGCCGCGATTATGAAGACGTCGCGCCGGTGCGCGGCAGTTACAGCGGCACCGGGCACTGCCGGATGGAAGTGCAGGTCGATGTCGCGAAAATCTAGTTAGAACGGCTTTCTCAGGCCCAGCCATGCGGCCCCGGCGGCGGCGGCGACGCACAGCACCAACACCACCCATGCCGGCAGCACCTTGCGCTTCGCGAGGGCGGGGGAGACGCCGATGAACAGCCACAGGCCGATCTTGATCATCCACCAGGATTCGCCCATCGGCGGTTTTTTCAGCATCGCGAAGCCGACGAGCAGGATCAGCAAAAGTGAAACCCCGTGGAGAATCGACGCGCCCTTTTTCCCGGACCCGGCGAGCAGCGTGGCTCCCAGCGAGGTGAAAAGGGCGAAGGCGCCGGCGATGTGCAGTGTTTTGAGGATGAAGGGATCCATGGTGGAATTCGGTGTGGCGCAGTTTCTCCACGAACCCGGTGGAATCAAGGAACTTCGCGACCGGCGGGCTTTTCAAGCCAGCGCTGGTCCGTGGCGGGATTGATGCTAATTTGCCCCATCATGAAACGCCGCATCGCTTGGTTCCTCGCTATTCTATCCGGGCTTTACCTGTTGATCGCCGGGCCGATTCCCGATCCGATTCCTTTCATCGACGAAGCGACCGCGCTGCTCGTTTTTGTCAAATCCACGGCCTACCTCGGGTTCGACGTGCGCCGCTGGATCCCGTTTTTGGGAAAAGGGAAGGGGCGTCGTTCCCCGGAATCCCGCGGCAAGCGGGACGTGACCATTGATGTTTGAATTTTAGGATCTCTCTTGCAAGATCCACGGCGACCCAGGCGTAACCGCACAAACCTATGGCTGAACCCCAGATCTCCGCTTCCCGCCCGCAAAGCCCGTGGGCACTCACTTTTTTCGGCCTGCTGGCGATCGCCGGCCTGATTGCGATGCCCTTGCTGGCGGGCGCTCCGGATCCGGATAAAATGCCCGACACGGTGCGGTTTCTCGGACGTTTCCACCCGGTTTTGCTGCACCTGCCCATCGGGGTTTTCGCGCTGATCCTGATGCAGGAACTCGGCGCGATTTTCGGCAGTCGCAGGCCCGAACTCAAACACACCTCGGCGTTTCCGATGTTCTTCGGTGCGGCGAGTGCGATCATCGCGGTGATCGCCGGATTCCTGCTCTATCAGGGCGAGGACTATGGCGACAGCGAGGTGGTCACCCGCCACCTTTGGGGCGGTTTGATTTTCGCCGTGGTGGCGGTTTTCACCTTCATCGTGAAATCGTGGACCGTCTCCCGCGCCGGCAACCCGGCATTCTACCGGTTGCTGCTTTTCAGCAGCGTCGGCATCATGGGATTTGCCAGTCACGATGGCGCGTCAATCACCCATGGCGAAGGCTATTTGACCCAGTATGCACCGGATCCCGTGCGCAAGGTGATCGGCCTGGACGTGAAAAAACCCGAAGCTCCCGCCAAACCGGTGGCTGAGCAACTCGTCTATGCGGATCTCGTCGCGCCGATTCTCGAACGCCGTTGCGTCCAGTGCCACAAAGAGGGCAAGGCCAAGGGCAAACTGCGGATGGACACCTTCGAAATGCTCGTCGCCGGCGGCAAGGAAGGCCCGGCCTTCGAACCCGGCGACTCCGCCAAAAGCAACATCATCATCCGCATCGACCTGCCGATGGACGACGAGGAACACATGCCGCCCGAGGGGAAACCGGACATCGAGGAGCATGAGGTCGCCGTCTTGAAATGGTGGATCGACAATGGTGCCGATGACAAAACCACCCTTGCCGGCCTTGAGATCCCCGCGCCGATTCAGGCGGCGATCGCCAAATTGCTGCCTGCCGCCAAGGCGGGTGTCGAAGCGGCCCCTGAGACCGCCGAGGTGAAGCCCGCCGGCCCCGATGACGCGCTCAAAGCGTCCGTCGCCGCCTTCGCCAAGGAATTCCCCGGTGCCCTCAGTTTCGAATCCCAGCAATCCTCAGGGCTCACCTTCACTGCGGTCTCGCTCCGGGGAAACCTCGATGACGCCGGGTTCAACAAGCTCGAGAAACTGTTGCCGCATCTGGTTACGGTCGATCTGTCAGCCACCAAGGTCACCGATCAATCGGTGGCCAAACTGGCGTCCGCCAAACAGCTCCGTTTGATCCGCCTCGCGGAAACCGGCGTCACCGATGGGTGCATCGACCTGCTGCTGAAAATCCCCAGCCTGGAATCCATCAACCTCTACGGCACCAAAGTGACCGATGCCGGCGTGAGCAAACTGGCCGCCATGCCGAACCTCAAGCGGCTTTATCTCTGGCAGACCGCCGTCACCCCGGAAGCGATCAAGGTGCTCAGGGAAAAGCTCCCGAGCTGCGAGATCGTCGCCGGCATCGGTGCTTGAAAATAAATGTTTTCAAAAAGAGATTGCCAACCGGGACCGGACTTCCTAACGTCCCGCCCTCCAAGGGCAGGTGTCAGAGTGGTCGAATGAGCACGCTTGGAAAGCGTGTGTAGCAGCAATGTTACCGAGGGTTCGAATCCCTCCCTGTCCGCCATCTGGTCTTCTGGGACCGATTTTGCGTCTTTGTGCGTATTCATGGGGTATTCTGGGTTAGTGGTTTTTCGGTGTTTCGCATGTTGACCCACCGTTGACGGTCAAAAAGTTGGAAATCCGTTTGAAATCGGACCATTTTCTGTCGCGGATTGGGGGGGGAACCCCACATCCCGCACGACATGGCACGGCGACTTGGTGGACTTCAGGGACTGACTGACCTTCGGTGGCATTCGTCCAGAATCTGGCAGGGTGGTGCCGGATTTCCAGATCCGATTTCCTACGACTGCACTTTGACGGGACGCTGCTATTTGTGATGAACCTTCAGGCATTCGGGGTCGGCATGCGCAGTCATTCGGTGCTTGCAGGATCATGAAAAAATGGGAATGTGCTTTTGTGCGCACGACCATTGAACTCCCCGATCCCCTGTTCCGCGAAGTGAAAGCCACTGCCGCACGGCAGGGCATGCGCCTCAAAGACTACGTCACCGAGGCACTGCAGGACAAGCTGGCCAAGCGGCCGACTCATGCGGAGAAGCCGTGGATGAAGTTTGCGGGGATCGCCGCGAACGACCCGGAGATGGTGGCGGAACTCAGGCGCATCGAGCAAATCGTGGACGAGAACTTCGAGCAAATCGAAGAGGAGGAGTGGAAATGATCGTCGATACCAACGGCCTTTCCGCCTGGTGGCTCAACGAGCCGTCCTTCATCCGGCACATCGAACACGCGGACCGCCTGTGCGTTCCGGTACCCGCATTGGCGGAATTCCGCTTCGGCATCCTGAAATCCCGGTTTCGGGAGCGGATGACGGCATGGCTGGA
>JBIPMR010000175.1:0-6722 GCA_044369025.1 Luteolibacter sp. | reverse complement strand
GTCCGGTCAGGTCGAGGATTCGCGATGAGCTGCGGACCACGCCCGCGGCGGCGGCGGCGAATTTGCGCTCGTCCTGATAGTCCACCTGCACGGTCTGGCCGAGCACATCCACCCCTTCGCTGCGGGGAATCCAGGTGAAGCTGTCGGAGGTGAGCAGTTTGTAGTAACCGGTTAGGGCCGTGAGGTAATGGCCATAGGCATCGCCGTGGCCTTGGGGGAACATGTGCTGGGCATCATCCGCGTCGATGGTGCCGTCGGCCGTGTCGGCACCGGCCTTTTCCTTGATGTTGTAGTTGATGGCATAGATCGACTCGCCGGAATTGATGCCGTTGGTGTAGTTCCAATAAAGCCGGTTATAGGCCGGGGCGGTGGTCACGCTCGGACTCAGGAAGTCATCGCGGCCGGACAAGAGTGACAATTCTTCTTCGATGAGCGTCGGAATCTGGCCCTCGAAGGAGAAGCGCGAGGTTTCCACTTCGCTGGACTCGAGCGATCCGTCGATGGCGATGGTGGGGTTGTCCGCATCGTCGGCCGCCTCGTTGCCGACGATGACGTAGAGATCCGATAGATAGCCCGCGGTCAGCAGGAGGGTGTCGTTGGTGCCCGCGTCGTCGTAGCCGGCGTCGATGCTGAGTTTTTTGGCGCGGTTGAGCAGGGTTTCGTAAATTTCGATGAGGCCGAAGTCTTCGATGGTGTCGATGTTGAGCGCGACATCGCCCTCCCAGCGGGTTCCGGCCTGGGTGAGCATGCTGACGTCGGTGCTGACCGGATTGTTGAAAAGGTCGTCGTTGCGCTGGTTGAAGGGGTTGATGCCGTCGAGCGCGCGTTTGATCCAGCTCATCACGAGCTTGGGCTCCATCCAGGCGGACCAGGCCACCTCATCCTGCGCGTCCTTGCCCTCGGTCAGCACGCTCCCGCTGGAGACCAGTGGCCGGTAGCGCATGGTGAAATAGTTGTCGCTGAACAAAAGCAAGGGATTGCCAAGCGGAGAGTCCGCGCTGCCGCCGACCACCGCGACGTTGGACAGGGTGCCGTTCGGCTTGAGCCAGGGCGAGGCGGCATAAACGGCGGGGTCCACCTTGTCGACGGCGGAGGTGAGCTCGAGCCGGAGGTTGGTCTGGACGGTGGGAGTGGTGCCGGGAGCGGCGCTGGAGTAGAGCGCGACCTCGATCCGGTTCTCGGTGGTGGTGAAGACCGCCGAGGGGACGCGATACTGATAGGTGAGTCCGCTGTCGGACAAGCCGGACAAGCCGGCCACCGGAGTCAGGTCACCGGGCACGGGGATTCCGGCGGGCAGGCGGGAGGCCAGAACCGGAACCCGGTTGACATAGAGCACGAAGCCGTCGAGCGCGCTGAGGTCGGCACTGAAAATCGCCTCACCTTGATTGCCCGAGCTGTCGTGCACGGTTGCGGCGGCCTTGGCCACGGTGCCGGGCAGGCCGGAGCCCGCGGTATAGCTCCCGTCGTTGACCATGATCGAGCGTGGGAGCGTGTAAATCGTGGATGGATATTCGAAATCCTCGGGCAGCAAGTTGGATGGGTTCGCCTTCAACTGCCAGCCCGCGCCATTGCCGAGCGCCATCGTCATTTCGGTTTGATAGGTGACGGGAGCCACGCCATCGACGGGCGCCGCGTAGCGCCACTCGAACTCGTAGTTGCCCGGGCGGGCGGCGAAGTCGCCGCTGTGGCGCAGCGTGGTTTGCTCGTCGAGCGGATTGGAGGCGACCAGGTTTTTCAGGTCGCCGGTGTAGAGTTGCGGCACCACTTGGATGATCTGCATCTCCACGGGATCGCCCTTGGGGGTGAAGGCCTCGCCGTTGCCGAACAGCAGGGTGACGTAACCCGCTCCCGCGCCATTGGCGGTGAGGGCATAACTGTCCACCGCAGTGTCGGAATGGGTGATGATGGCGAGGCTCTCGCTGTTGACGGTGTAACCCAGTGCTGTGTCTGGAATATAAGTTCCCCGCTTGTTCGGATCTTCCTTGAAAGTTTCCACAAGCGTCGCGAGGCCGTCGATGGCGCGGTACCAATTCTCCTTCTCGTCGTCGTCGGAGTCCACGAGGTCTTTCATGACCTGTGTGTCTTCCGGACTGAGCGCGTTGAGGTGGATGTAGTCCTCGCCCGCGGTTTCGTCCACGAACTCGCCGATCAGGACGACGGCCCCGATCTCGCCGATGTTCGGGTCGAAATAAACGCGCTGCTGCAAGTGGGGCGGGAGCAGTTGAAAGTAGGTTTTCCCCTTGTCCTGGGTGGTGGCGATGGAGACGGGCAGGGCCTTCAAGCCGACCGAGCCGGCGTTGAGCAGGATCGACTTCGAGCGGGTCGGGTCGTGCAGGACGGCGCTTTCCTTGGTGGTGCCGGACTGGGCGACGGACTGCTGATAGAGCACATTGGCGCTTGTTTGTCCCCGCACGGCAGGCAGGCCGCGTTTGGGCATCGCGAGGGTCTCGCCCACGCTCAGGGTGGGCGGGCTGGCGGGCCACGCGGGGAAGTAGGCCACGGTGACCGGAGTACCTAACACCGGATCCCCGACATAGGCGTCATCGCTGACCGGGCGGAGGAAGGGCAGCGGAGTCCCTTCGGCGGGTTGCGCGCGGTTCGGGAACACGAAGTTTGTCTGCATCGGATAGTAAAACTGCATGCCCAGGGATGGAGTGCCGCCGGCATGGGGGCCGCGGTAGATCCAGTCGTAGCCTTTGCGGTCCTTGAAACTGAATTTTCCGTAGAGCGAGGGCGCGCCGGTGGCCACCGGCTCGGGAGCCACGTCATACGGCGAGGCGACTTCAATGTTCTTGCTCAGCCCGGTCGCGGGGTCGACGGGGAGCGGCAGGAGCGGCATCGGCATCGGCGAGTTGAGAATGGTGCCGGCGGTGATGCCATAGGAGAACTTATAGAAAGCATTCTCGCGCAGGACTTCATAAACCGAGATTGCGGGGCGCTTGTCGCTGGGGTCCGTGTATTCGATCAAGACGCGGGGCAGCGAGGTGAAGGCGCTGCCGACCGCGGCGGCCGCCGAGCTGTCAGTGAGGTTGAGGTCGTCGCGCAGGGCGTAACCTTGGCCGCCAAGCAGGATGGCGTGTTCCTCATTCGGGTTGTAGCCGGTCTTGCTAACATCGGGCTGGTTGTAGATGGTTCCCGCGGCGACGGCGGACGCGAGGCTGCCGGTGCCTTGGTTCGAGGCCATGATGATTTGCTGCGGCAGCGGCACTTCGAGCGTGAGATCGTCGATGCCGAAGGACTCGTCAGTGATCGCTGAATCCAGGTTGCTGCTGAAGCCGAGCTTCAAACTGCTGAGCGGCACATTGTCGAGGGAGCCGGCCTGGATTTTCACCCGGAAGCTTTGATCGTTCCAATTTCCCCCCAGGAATTTCCCGAAGCTGCCCGCGACCGGAGTGATGCTCCATGAGTAGGCGCGGTTCTCGAAGTAACCGCTCTGTGAGATCACCGCGGTGACCTCGGTGCTGGGGAACGTTTGATCCATCAGCTTGTGGCCATTGAGATATACTTCGAATTTTTCATTCGCGTCCCAGGAATCGATGCGGTGGAAGGTGAAGTTGATCGAGACGCCGGTGGATCCGCTGCCATCGACCGAGAAGGTTTTTTCGGTGGCGACAGCGGTGGATTTTCCAAACCCTCCGAGATAGCGGCCTGCGGGACCCGCGGATGTCAGGTTGTTCGTCCAGCCGGTGACCGTCCCCTCGAAATCTTCCTGATCGATTAGCAGGGAGCGGCGGTAATCCACCGCGTAGGTGCCGATTTTCGCCGGGGTGTAGAAGTCGGAGAACTCGCTCGACGGCGCGGCGACGCGTTTGAACCACCAGATTTTCAGGGCGTTTTCAGTTCCCGGAAGAGCGTTGACGGGAATGATCGCACCTTTTTCCGCAGAGCTGATGCCGGCGGTGAAGGGATTGATGTAAGCATTGGGCGAGTGGGAGCTGCCCGCGGCGACATAGCCGGCGAGACTGTAGGCGGTGGACGGGCGCTCGATGCGCTCGCCGACATAAGCCTGGCCGGTGAGCGGGCCGAGCCCGTCGCTCTCGAGGAAATTGCTGCGGCCCTCGACCTGGGTGAGCAGGGGCACATACCAGACGGCGCCGTTGCTGCCGCTGAACTTGAGCAGCGCGCGGTTCGCCTGGTCGCCTGTCGGGATGACCAGCAGTCGCTGGCTGGCGCTGTCGATCGCCGCCTCTCCCTGGGCCGGATCGTCCTGATAGATGAGGCTCGGGATGGTGCCGCCCTCGAACTTGAGGCCGGTTTCATTGTCGAGGGAGCTGCCGCCGTCAGGGATGGTGTAGTGGGCGAAGTCGGCGAGATTGGTGGGCCAGACCTGGAGGTATTTGTGGAGATATTTCGGCCAGTCGATTTCGAGGCCGGGAGCGTCGCCGGAAACGGGGGCGATGGCGGCATCGCTCTTTTCCAGCCAATAGAAGACCACGCGATCTTCCAGCGCGTTTTCCTTTTCCGCGTGGTAAGCGAGGCTGCCGTCGGGGCGCGTCACGCTGCCGTAAAATGAGGCGGTTCCGGAGGTATCGCTCGCGACCGGAAGGGCGACCAGCTTGCGGTCGTCGGTGGCCGGGCGGATTTCGCTGCCGAGGTTGACGGTGAGGGTGGAGAAGGGCGAGGCTTTTGAAATTTCGACCACGTCGGCGCCGAGGAACTCGTGGGTTCCGTCCTCACCGAGTTCGCCGAGGTATTCGACGAGGATGCGGCCGGCGATGTTATAGGCGCGGAGCGAGCCGATGCCGTTGTTTTTCTCAAACCACACGGTGCGCAGTTCTTCCGCAGGCTGGGCATCGGGATCGGCGGGAGTGGAGGAACCCACCGCCACATATTCCTCGCCGACGGATGCGGGGAAGACGTTGCTGAAGACCGGATTGACGGTGACGATGCGGCCGCTGGGGATGCTGATCGGCGGGCCGTTGAAACTTTTTTCGGTCCAGAAAAACTGCCGGATCGGGCGGGACGTGGACGAGGAGACGGCGAAGGTTTCCTGCACGAGCACATACTCGTTGCTGGCATTTGGCAGCAGGGAGCGCCACCAGACCTGCACCTGGCCCGGCTGGTTGGCGAAGACTTGTCCGGCATGGGGACTGTAATAGAAGTTCTCATAGATTCCGGTTTCGAGGCCGGGCACGACGACACCACCGACGTTGGCGATCAGCGCGCCGGAGGAATCCTTGAGCGGCTGGCCGTTGGGGTTGGTGACGATTTCCCCGGGGCGGACGGGCTCCGCGCGCCAGAAGTTCGCGGCGGCGCTGACCGTGGTGCCGCCGGGTGTCAGGTAGGCGATCGGCAGCTCGAGGCGGTCGCCGAGGAAGTAGCGCGGGACGCCGGAGGAGAAGCTGTTTCCCAGGCTGGAACGCTTGAGGGCGACGCCGGGAGCGGAGGGAAAGCGGACCAGTGGATCCGCCGAGGTCGAGATGGCCCCGCTGGTGGCGCTGGTTTCGAGGATGTTGGAAAACTGCGGGGTGATCGCCGGATCACCGCTGGGGGTGCCACCGCTACCGCTGGGGATGCCGTCGGCGCGGTAGGTGAGTTTGTTGCCGACCTTGCCCTTGATTTCATACTGTCCCAGCACGGTGGGCGAAATCGCAATCGCGGCGATTCCGATGAGGGCGCAGAGCCGACTTCCCGGGATGGGGAATCGAAAACGGGTGAAGTAGCGTTTCAAAGCGTTGGGCGGGTTTGGAAACCGGGGAGTTGATAAGGACACCGGAAGATCAGCGGGTGCCGGTCACGAGCTTTTCAAGAGCTTCGAGGCGGCGGCTGAGGTCTCCGATTTTGAGATCTTTCCCTGCGGCTTCTTTTTCCAACGTCAGGAGTTTGCGATGCAGTTCCTGGGTGGCGGAGACATTGAGCATCGAGATGGCATCGTAATCGACGGAGCGGAAATCCGCGACCTCGCGGCCATACACGAAGACCTCCGCCGCTTCCGACATGAACGCCGTCCTGAATGCGCCGGGCCGGACTTCGAGCACTTCCTGAATCGAGTCATGCTCTGCGCTATTGAACAAGCGGACCTTCTCGCCCACTTGCAGATCCGTCTCCAAACTCACCCAGCCTTGGTCGATGGACGCTTTTTCAAAAATGTCCGGGACGACTCCCAGGCTCATTTTCACCGCGTTTGGATAGACGGTCTCCACTTGCTGGGCGATGACCTTCTTTTGGATCCCGGGGCCCATGGCCAGTTGATCCTTGTGCGAATAATCGGTGACCTCGATCGATTCGAGAAGCGCCAAATCCCCGACACCATCGGAGATGCCAATCACCTCTTTGATTCGCTCGTCGGAGGCAACGTCAAACGCCGAAGCCCTCACCCGGGCGTCAGAAATAATGCCATGGGCAAGATCGCTGCGGAGTTCGGACCTATTGGTCACGGAACTGCCATCCATGTAATACTCGAGCGTGAAACTGTTAAACGCAGATCCGGACACATGCAGTGGCGCGAGAGGAGATGAGTTTCCGATACCGACGTAGCCGTTGTCCTTGATCGTGAATTGCGGGTTGAAGCTGCTGTCGGTGGCCGTGCCGCTACCAATGCCGAAGGTGTTTTGGTTGGGCAGATAGCCGAGGGACCACACCATGCTGCCGGATCGCACCAGATTGATATGTTGCGCAGCCGACGCGCCGCGGGTGATCTGCAAGGCGCCATTGTAGGCGGAGTCGGGGCCGGAATCCCCGAGGCTGAGCTTGCCGCGGACATCGAGTTTGTTGACGGGGCT
>JBIPMR010000006.1:0-22633 GCA_044369025.1 Luteolibacter sp. | reverse complement strand
CAATACCTCCGCCGCTCGTTTGAAAAACTGCACGTCAACAGCCTACCCGCCGCCGTCGCCGTCGCGATTCGCAGCGGTCTGCTGGAGTTGCACTAACAAGACACATCGTAAAAAGGGGGGCAGTGTGCAAAAATTGACAAAAAGTTGTTCACGCCCTGCTCGCTCATGCCTCTGCGAGGAAGCGCTGCAACTTGGGAGGCAAACCGTCAGGACCTATGTGAAACGCATCTGCAAAAAACTCCACGTCCGCAGCAAGGTCGAGGCGAGCGTCAAAGACTACGCATGGGGTCTGTCCCTTTGCGATCTGTCGATCGGTGTGGAAAAGTCCCCAAGAAAATATCATCTCATTCCTCGCCATTGCCTCTCGGGGTGCTACTACGGAAGTCGTATTTGCTAGGCTTCTCCGAACTTGAAATTAGCCAAGAAAGGCCGGGAAAGTGCTTTCATGGTGATATAAAGCTTGCTGTGCATCCGGCCATTTTTGAAAATTTCCATGGCCAATCCACAGCATCACCATGATACCATCAACTCCTTGTTTTTCAAAGATTTAATCGAGATTTATCCGTCCTCTGAGCGTGCTTACCACTGCACTTCCATCAGCGATCAGAACTTCGCGAAACTTGGCATCCTCCGCTGTATCAGCCACGCCAAGACTGGCCAGGAATTCCTCCAGCATCACGCCGACCAGGGAGAGGCCGACATCGATCCCGGACATTTCTTCAAAGCTCTCAAAAGCCCGCGCCGCCTTGCCAACATCACCTCGCTCAACGCCCTGCTCCTGCCCGTGATGCGGAGGCGGTGCGATGATCCGTTTGCGCGCTTCGGGGAACTCGACGATTTCGACATCTACGCCGCCGACGGCCACTACCAGCACGCGGCCACCCACGATCCCAAGCGCGGGGATGACGGCGGGCAGACCATCGCCACCGGCCATTTTTTCCTGCTCGATCTGCGTTGCCATCACCTCGGATACATCGGGCTGGGCGAGCCGGACGCAGGGAAAAAGAAGTCCCATGACATCACCGTCATCAAACGCTCCACACCGGAAACCCTGCGCAACGGCGCGGGCAAGGGGAGGAAAGTCATCTACGCGTGGGACAAGGCCTGCATCGACTACCATCTCTGGCATCGCCTCAAGCACAACAGCGGGATCTATTTCATCACCATCGAGAAATCCAACAGCGCGGCGGAAGTCTGCTCGCGCAACCTCATCGACCCGGCCGATCCGCGCAACGAAGGCATCAGCGACGATCCTGACGACGAGAAGGAATGTGCAGCGGAAATCGCTGTGTATCTGGGGGACGCGGTACTATTCAGCATGCTCAAGATTGCTCCGACCAAAGAGCAAGCCGATGAGCTCATGCAATCCGTTAGGTTTGATGCGGGCCGCCCCATGATCGAACGGCTGGTCAAAGCGGGAGCTGATCTTAATGCCTACGACCCGGAATCCGGCACACCCTTGCACCGGATGTTGAGATCCTTCGGATGGAACTGCGACGGTCGATTCTCCCGCCGTGATCTCAAAGAGGATGTGGAAATGATTGCTTGGATGCTTCGCTTGGGAGCGAAGTGGATTCCACCGGAAAACGACCGGCAGCCGGACAGCCTCCGGCGCTACTTCTACCGGGGCGAACCGAAATTGGTCGTGGAGGTCATTCGTCTGCTCGATGTGGCGGACGCCTGTGAAAAGTCTCAGCTCCGGGAACTCATCGACAAGCCGAAGATGCGGGCGTTGGTCGGGTTTCACGAACCGGACCTTCGTGATCGTTTGCTGGCGAAAGCACCTGGTGATGAGAGCAGGCAGATCGTTGATCTGTAGCAGACCTTTCCATCAGGGAGCACCTCTGGACATCCTTCGCAATGGATCTGCCATCACGCCAATGCGATGAGTCAGGATGCCGCTTTCAACCTCTCGCCAGGCATCCGGCATTTAATGCAAGCTGTTTGCATTTGGGTAGCATAAGGTAGCAGATTTTGAAGTGTTTTGATGCCATTTCGTGCCTCTGGATGCGACTCGGACAACTTCTTTGAGAGCTCCGAAATCTGCAAAAATCCCTTATTTTATAGGGTTTTCCATGCATTTTGAGGCTGGCGGTCCCGAGTGGAATCGAACCACTACCTACGGCTTCGGAGGCCAGCGCATCCTTCATCAAGGACCTCGTCAGGACATCTGAACGCGTCTGCTCTGTGGCTGCGGAGGGGCGCACGGAGTCGTTTGCCGGGGGCCGGGCCACTGATCATGCTCATCGGCGGCGGTGGCTGCGGTGGGGCGCACGGAGTCGTTTGCCGGGTGCGAAGTGCCGACCCCAATTCATGATCATTAGCGAGGCACCTATGAAGCCAGCCTATCTCGCCAAGTGAGCGTGTGGAAAATCGGATGTTGAAATCCTGCACCACCCTGCCAGATTCTCTACGAATGCCACTGAAGGTCAGTCAGGACGTGAGATCCGCCATGCGGCCGTTCAATTGCCGGGGATACCAAGGTTCAAACCCCCAATCCGCGACAGAAAATGGTCCGATTTCCAACAGATTTCCAACTTTTAGACCGTACAGGACGGTCAACCATGCGATACACCAGAAAACCAGAACCCCAAAATACCCCATGAATACGCATAAAGGCGCAAAATCGGTCCCGAAGGACCAGATGGCGAGATAGGCTGGCTTCATAGGTGCCTCGCTAATGATCATGAATTGGGGTCGGCACTTCGCACCCGGCAAACGACTCCGTGCGCCCCACCGCAGCCACCGCCGCCGATGAGCATGATCAGTGGCCCGGCCCCCGGCAAACGACTCCGTGCGCCCCACCGCAGCCACAGAGCAGACGCGTTCAGATGTCCTGACGAGGCCCTTGATGAAGGATGCGCTGGCCTCCGAAGCCGTAGGTGCGTGTTCGATTCACGCCGGGACCACCAGCCTTAAAATGCATGGAAAACCCTATAAAATAAGGGATTTTTGCAGATTTCGGAGCTCGCCAAGAAGTTGTCCGAGTCGCATCCAGAGGCACAAAATGGCATCAAAACACTTCAAAATCTGCTACCTTATGCTACCAAAATGCAAACATATTGCATTAATAGCCGAGTGCTTGGTATGAGGCCGAAAGCGGCACTCTGAGGCCCTTGCCGATGGCTTGATAACGACCATCGTTCGCTATTTGAGCCGCAGGCGCGGCAGTTGGCTGAACATGGCCGAGATCGAGATCGGACTTCTGGGACGGACCTGTCTGGATCGCAGGATCGGCTCGGTCGGGGAATTCACAGACGAAGTGAAAGCCTATCTCGCCCGTAAGAATGCGGAGTCCAAATCGATCAATTGGCAGTTCACCAACCAAAAAGTCCGGATCAAACTCAAATCATTCTATCCAACAATTTGAATTTTACGAGACACTAGCCGCTTGAATCCGCCCTAGAAAAAATCAGCTTCCGCGGCGGGGGAATTTTAATTGTCGCTGGACACGGCTGGGGCAAGGGTTTGAGGGCGGAGGTATTCTTGGGGAAAGTGCGGAGACGCTAGAAACGGGAATGTAATGAAGAGCTCAGAGCTCGCGGAGGAGCGGGGCGAGGCCCGACCAGGGAAGGACGGTGACGTTCGCACGGTGCTGGGCGGAGTCGCCGCCATAGACCAGCCAGGAGCGGGATGTTTTCCCGGGCAGGAGCTTCGGCCGCCAGAAGTCGAGGCCTTTGAAGGAATCGGTGGGGACGGTTTGGCCGGATTTGGCTTCGATGGCGTGGAGCACATTGCCGCTTTCGACGATGGCGTCGATTTCATGGCCCTCCTTGTCGCGGAGGAAGCCGATGGCGGGCACGCGGCCGGCGTGGGCGGCCGCTTTGGCGAGTTCCGTCATCACCCAGTTTTCAAAAATGGCACCCCGGAGCGGATGGGTGCGGAGGTGCTCGACGGAGCGGATGCCGATGAGCCAGGCGGCAAGGCCGGGGTCAGTGAAGAAGATTTTGGGGGCCTTGATGAGGCGTTTCGAGACGTTGGTGAAATGCGGGCGGGCAAGAAAAACAATGAACCCGGCCTGGAGCACGGACAGCCACGCCTCTGCGGTGGCGCGGCTGACGCCGGTGTCCGAGGCGAGCGACGAGACATTGACCAGTTGGCCGATGCGACCCGCACACAATTGGAGGAAGCGCTGGAAGGTGGCGAGATCCTGGACCTTGATCGACATCCGCACATCCCGTTCGAGGTAGGTGGCGACGTAACTCTGGAGCCAGGCATCCGGGTCCACCTGGCGGTCGTAAATCGGCGGGAAAAGTCCGGCATGGAGCAGTGCATCGAGCGAAGCCGGAGCGCGGTTGGCATCCTGAAGTTCGGACAGCGAAAACGGCCAGAGGTTGAGCAAAGAAACGCGGCCCGCCAGCGACTGGGTGATGGCCTCAATCATGCCGAACTGCTGGGAGCCGGTCAGAATGAAGCGGCCCATGCGGCGGTCGGTATCCAGAATTCCCTGCAGGTAGGAAAAAAGGGGCGGGCAGCGCTGGATTTCATCAAGCACCGCGCCATTGGGGAACTGGGCCAGGAAGCCTCGGGGATCTTCGTCGGCAAAGCGGCGCACGTCCGGATTCTCAAGGCTGGCGTAGGGACGGTCTCCGCCGAGTTCACGCGCCAAGGTCGTTTTCCCCGCTTGGCGCGGGCCTGTGATGGCGATGGCCGGAAAGCCCTCAAGGTGTCGCATGGCGACCGCCTTGAGGTGGCGCGGGATTGATGCGGGAACGATGTTCATGGCTGATTTGCAATTTGATTTTGCAATCAGTCAAGACAAAGCCCCGACAGAAAAAGCTCCCGCAGGTTGCGCGGCAGGAATGTGGCAGCGCGGTTTGTGGCTGAGTTGCTGGAAGAGTTCAGAACAAATCGAGCTTGCGGGGGAGACTGGATTCTCCTATCGAGTGCCCATCAGCTAGTCCGCTGATACTTTAACGATTTAACGGAAAGAAAAATCCCTCCAATAAACTCCCTATGGACACAATCTTGATCGCTTGCGGTGTCGTGCTTCTGTTGGTTTCCTTTATCGGTATCATGAAGGCTGTTTTCCGATTGTCCGCGATTATCTGCCTTATTGCGGGCGTCTGGTTCTGGTTCAATGGGGGGCGTGAAAGAATTCAGGAAGGGATGGAGGCCGGAAAGCAACAACTCATGGAGCATGCTTCGGGCTTGGTTGATGAAGAAAAACGAGCCCTTGAGAGTGCTTTGGCGAATCCCGGGGCCCTGGTGGACACGCAAAAGCCCCGTCTTCGTGAGATTGTTTCCAAATTGTCGGAATCTGCGGCCATCGATGGAAATCAAGACGCAAAAGCGACACTCGAGAAACTCAGGGCAGGTCTTGAGGAGAATAAGTGATTTTCGATGCGCATGCAATTTTCCAGTCATCTTTTTGCCGCTATTTTGGCGTCTTTGCCAATCCTGTTCACGCCGTCTGCCAAGGCTGACGGCACTGCGAGGTATTTTTTGGTCGTCGATCATTCGGGATCGATGTTGCAAAAAGTAAAATCGGGACCATGCCAAGGCCGAAGCCGCTGGGAGTTAATGAGGGAACGGGCGTCGGAGTTAATAGGTCGGTTGCCGGATGACTCTGGTGTATGGGCCGGAATTTTCAGTGCGCGCGACCAGCAGAAGCCAGTCGATTCGGATGATCCTGGCAAGGGGTGGCTCACTCCATTTTCGGCAACATTGGAAAATTCGTCGCGTCGGGATGATTTGATTTCCAAAATCAAGGCTTTTCCCGAGCCCGCGCTAGCGAACGGAACATGGCTCTATCAAGCGACCCACGAGGCGCTCAAGCAGGTAGAGGGTGCTGGGGACCTGGATCCCGACGCTTACCTCACGGTTTTGATTTACACGGACGGAGAGGATCAGGGTCATGGCCGCACCAGCGCCGAGATGATGAGGAACCCTGCGTCTCAGATAAATAGAGTCCAATTGGAGGCTCAGATTGCCCTCCTGAAGGAAAAATTTCGAAACTTCAATATCGTCAATGTTTACCGGCCGCAGGACGAGTCCATTCGAGATGCCCATGTGGTGCGCTTGCGGACAAATCGCCTGCAACTCGCTAACCCAATGATTGCTCCCAAGCAGGAAATCGAACTCGGCTTTCGCTTTCGTGATGATCAAAAGCTGCGATTGGAGGGTAAGCCGATTTCTTTTGAATGGGTGGCGGCGGACGCGGAGGGAATTGCAATACCTCCTCTTGCCATTTTGGGAGGGCCTTTTGTTCTGAAAAATGGAACCATCAAATTGCGCCTCGAAAAAAATGGTGAGTGGCCGCTTGGCCGTGATGTCCGCGCCAGGCTGAAAGTGAATTATCCCGTTTTGGACCAGACATTTCTCGTTCCCGAGGGTGGATCCGTGGTCGATCTTTTTTTCCAAGGGGCCGAAAAGCCGGCCATTCGTGATTTGTTGCCAGCCAATGATTCTACTTTTCCTGTAGGGCGAGAAATCAGTTTTTCACTAAGCACTTTGGCAGGTTGTGACGTGGCATGGAATTTTGGTGATGGATCTTCCGCAAGGGGCAACCCGGTTGCTCATGTTTTTAATGAGCCTGGCAAGCCGATGATTCGGGTAAAAGTCACGGATCCCCGCACAGGGCTTAACGAAAATGCCGATCTCACTCTGAAGTTATCAGAACTCAAAATTAGCGTCGATCCCTTGCTTGTTGATGTGTTGCCGGGCAAGGAGGTCACGCTTTCGGCAACTTCCGTCGGCGACTTTCGAGGTTATGAATGGGATCTAGGTGGGAAAATCTTTGCCGGTAAAGTTCGCTCCGACGGAACCAAGGGCACTTTTTTAACCACGCGGTTTGAGCGGCCAGGGCCCGTCGAAATTGCAGTGAGAGGCGAAGGGGAGGTTGGAGGACTGGCCGCGGCCCAGCCTTTCACCCTTGTGGTGAAAGAAATTCCGGCGATAAGGATGACGGCCCCTGCCGATGGGGAGTCGCTTTACTTTGGGAGTACGCGTGAGTGCCGGGTGGAAATTGAGGGCGTTGACGCGAACCAGGTCAGATTCACGCTTCAAGCGGCAGGCAAAGATTTGGTGCCGCCGCGCATTGTTGATGTACGCCGCGAAGGCCAATTGCGCAGCGCGGTGCTACCGATGTTGGTGCCAACGCTGCCAGAGAAGTTCATGGCCGAATTGTCGGTCGAGAGTATGGGCGTTGAGCCTTCTTTACGGCGTGAAGTCAAGGTGACGCTAGAGAGCGAGCCCGCCTTCATCGAGATCGCCATGCCGGAAGGGAGAGAGCCACATATTCATCGTGAAACTCCTCTGCGTTTGGAATCCAATGCTCAAATCAAATCGATCCGGTGGAATTTGGGAGAGGGCTGGATTGATGGCAATGAAGTGCAGCGCCACAAGTGGGACTGCTATGGAATTCATAGGATCCAAGCCACCGCCAAAGGACCCGACGGTAGCGAATTGATCGCTGCTCCTCTGGAAATCAACATACCGGTTCGTCCAGTCACGGCCAATGCCAAAGTCGTCCACAAAGGCCGCGAGGTCGGCTCTAAAGTTTCAAAAGTCCCTGTCAACGCTACCCTCGAATTGCGAGCCGAGACCCGCGGCGATGTCATCGCCTCCCGCTGGCTCCTCGATGGTGTCGAGCTCCCCCCCGGCCAAGAGACCGTGACCGTGAAGGAACGCGGCTTCAAGACCCTCCAGCTTGTCGTCGATGGCACCCCGGAGGCTGGTGGTCCGTCGGCGGCAACCGCTACCGTCGAGTTTCGCACCAGCGACAAGATTCTCTTTTGGGCTCTCGCTGCAGGATGCCTTGCTGTCCTCGGTCTGGCAGGACGCCTCCTACTCGGGAACAAGTGGAGGTTTGCGAAGCTTGATGTGGGGAAAGAGGTTGGCGGGAGTTATAGTGATGGGGGGACTCTGAAAATGCCTTGGGGAATTCGAAGCTGGTGGACGAAACGAGCAGAGATTTCCATGTCTGAGTTGGACAAAAAAACCTGTCCTGGATGGCAAGGCGACACACGAGTGAGGTTCGAAGCAGGAAAGGATCCGAAACTGCAGCCGTTTGGTTCAGAGTGGCAGGGAAGGAGACTCGAGCCAGAGAATTCCAAGCTCTTGAATAAAAGCTACATGAAGCGTTGGGCATTTTCGAGGATACCTTTGATGAGGTCGCGGCCAGATCGCCATAAATACGGTATTGGAACTATCAATTTGACGATTCCTCCGCTCAAGCCGGGCATATTAGGTCGCTGGCCCGAGTTCCTCTTTTTGGGACTCGCTGCGGGATCTGTTTCAGGGCTCAGGCTGCTCTTCGAATTGCTTTACTGAAAACAATCAATACCAAGAATATACAAATATGAAAAAAATGACCAACATCATCGTCGGCTGTGGAGGTTCCGGCGCGAAGATCGCAGCAGGCATGGCCGAGCTGATGGGGCAGGATCCTTCGTGGCGTCACGAAATGGACGAGAATGTCTATTTCATGCTGCTCGATACGGACAGGGGCGATCTTGATAAGTATGTCGCCAAGCTCAAGGAATATCCCAATGTCTATGTGGCGTCGCTGCTGACCACCAACGGCTATCAGAACGTCGGCGAGATCCTCGACGACATGGCGCGAGGCACGCAAACCGGCAAGCCGGAGACGGATCGGCTCGCCCTCGAGCGCTTCGCCAAGCGTTGGTGGTGCGCGGAGAAAAACGCACCCGAATTTGTTTCCGCGAAGCCCTTCACTGTCTCGGAGGTGAAAGTAATTACTACCGGCGCCGCTCAGGTTCCAATGGTCAGCTACATCGCTTCATGGCTCGCCATGAAGCCGAGTAAAAGTTCACCGAATTCAATCGAGGGAAAGATTAACGAACTCTGCCAGGTAATCGCTCAGAGGAAGGTTGGAATCAACTTTGACGGGGAGAGTCCCATGGGTGAATTCAACATCTTTTTCCTTGGCAGTTTGGCAGGGGGGACGGGAAGGGGGGCGATTATCCCGGTTGCGTTCAAGCTCAAAGAGGTTTTCTATAAACGGTTTGGAAGAATACCGCATATTTCCGGCTACCTAATGGATCAGTCCTGCTTTGAAAGGGGTCGCGAACCACATAATGTCTTGCCTCAAATGATGAATTCGATGACTGGTTGGTCTGAAATTTCTAGTTGGTTGTCGTATTATAGTGAAGAGACTAATGGTAAGGTTGCTAGGACCAATTACGGATATTCACTTCCAGGGATTAGCAATATGCATGATGAGGCTAATGATGTTTTATCTTCGCTGTTGGCGGAGGCGAAGATTGCAGATGCGGACAGAAAGGCCGTTTTTGGTTTGGACCGGGCACGCTTGCCGTTTGATGCTGTGGGAGTGATTGGTGGTCAATCCGCTGCTGGATTCGAAGTGCAATCTGCGGATCAAATTTATCAGATGATCTCGACCGCTTTGTATGTGCGGCTTTCCCAGAGTATGGTCGACAGTAAAATCAGCAACGACGGAAGGAGCTACTTCTCGGTCGGGACTTCAGTAACGATTGTGCCATGCGAAAAGATCGAAACATTTTTCAACCGGAAGGCATCTTTCGATGTCGTCCATCGTTTCCTCTCCAAAGCGACGGGCGCGGAGATTGGTTTGCAGGTGGATGAGCTACTTACCCTGCTTGGGTTTGCCAATCCATTCGCTGATTTCCTAGGTCACGATTCCTCGTTGGAGGTCAAGAATCCGATGCAGGCTTTCGCGCAACGCTGCCTTGAGAATGGGGGATTCTTCGAGAGCCGTTTGGCGGATCTGAGAACCGCTCTGGCCAACCAGAATCCGGCCGAAGCCGAACGATTGGCCGTCGATCTTCTGGGTGAGGCGGCGCTCGATGACGACAGGTTCCTTTCGGAAGCCGCCAGCTGTTTCGTGGAGTCGTTCTGCACCCACAGCGTGAAAAACCACGGAGCAGAAGCACTGATCGACGAGGATGCCATTCTAGAGGCAGTCCTCGTGCATACGCTCCGGATGCTGGATTCGAAAGGGTCAGTGGGAGCTGTCGAACAGTTCTGCATCGTGATGGCGAACCGTTTGCGCGAGCTCCGCGACTCGGTGCTTTCTCGCGGTGGAATTGAGGAGTGGTTTGCAAAGACCGGTTCGACGCCTCCCTCCGCATCCTCTGTTCTCGACAAGGCCAAGAGCCGTGAAGGCTTCCTCGGGCTCACCGGTGCCTTTTTCTCGGACGACGAGATTTCCGAGATCATGTCGGAGGCAAAGCGCGAAATGGCAGTTGCCACCCTTCGGGCGCTTGGCAAGGCACTGAATCTTCCCGCGGAGCATGGGAAAAAGGGTAAGGGCCTCCTGAGTCGGATTGCGAACCGGCTTGAGGATGCTGCGGCCCGCGCCGCTTTTCTTTGCCGTTGCGCCTCCGTGGTGAAGGATCGGATGAACATCAGCGTCGAAGGGCTCGCGGATGAGCGGATAAAGCTCTTTGCGTCCTCAAGTCCAGCGAATGATATCGACGACGGGGCGGACATGCACATTTGCCGTCCGATCCGTCCAATGTTTCCGGCGGAAGAGGAACTGCTGCTGGAAGCCAAAGCCGCAAACACATTCGTGGCGTCGGTGATTCGCGGTGTTGATCCGAAGTCAGGGAAGTCCTACGATTATGCCGAAAAGGAAAGAACCGAGCCTCTCGACAAAGAGGCTTGGCTGGGTGAATTGGAATCTGGTTTCCAAGCCTCCGAGTATAAGGCGATTTGCCCTGAAGGAACCCGTCAAGTGAAGGAAAAATTCCGGCTTTCGAAGGTGGTTCAGGATCTTGCGGTCGCTTGGAGAAAGTTGCTCCAGAAGTCTTGGGAGCGTGGAGACAAGGATGAGTATTACGCGCAGGCGCAAAAATTCCGGAATTTCTTCGGTATCGAGCCGCGACTGGTGGGGAACACCATTGAGATCTCCGGTGGTGAGGAATATAAAGAATATCGGTCGGTAGCCGGTGATGACTTCCTCATGCTTGGACTGGCGGCCGCCTCTGCGCGTGCCTGCCGTCCCTTCTGGCGGACCTCACACAATGCGGAACATTCTCCGCATTTGATCGTGCAGGTGCCCGTCAGCATTGAAGAGGGGAAAAAGAGCCGGTGGGCCGATCTTATCCAGAAACACTCCAATATTCCGTCTCAGGGCACAAAGCAGATTGACGTGCTCGCCAACGAAACGGCTGGAAGTGCCAGGGAACATAATCCCTACGTGCTTGTGGTCTACACATCAACTGCTGCAAGCAATCTCGATCAGGTAACAACTCTGGATGCCTGGCGGACCAACTCGACTCTCCTTAAGGCACTCCGTCTGGCGGAAGATCCCGAGGGAAAATGTCCAATGCCGTTCAATGAGGAGATCAAGAAGGACTGGCCTGATTATCGTGGCAGTGGCTTCACCGATCCTTCCTACCTTTACCAGCCCGAGCTTCGGCGCAACCGTTGGCGCCCATGGATGCCTAAGGAAGAGCAGGAAAAGCAGAATCAGCAGGACGACGGTTCGAAGTTGGCCTTCCTGTCTGTCTACGCGACTCTCGGGCCGAAATGGTATCTCGAGGCCGCGCTTGGTGAAGAGCAGGCGAAGGCCATCCTCGCGGCGAGCGCCTTGCCGGGTGAGCCGGTATTTGCGGAGGGTGATAAGAAGATGTTCAAGCTCGGGCGGCTCCCGGTTCGTATCCGGGCCGGCAAGGCAAGCACCGATGACGCTGACATTCGGATTCAGATTGGCAGCAATGTCACGCAATCGATCCGTACCCTCCCCGAGGTCCTCGCAGGCAAGCGGGAAGCCCGATCCGCTAGGGGGGGTGGCACAGACCATCTCTTGGAACTCGGGAAATCCGTGGAAAGCGAATACAACGACTTTTTTGGTGCCTTCGCGGAAGTGCAAGGATTTGCCCCGTCCACTGCAAAGGCTGCGCATCTCAAGATGCTTCAGAAATTGAAGGATTATTTCATCGAAGAGCGCCAGAAGAGCAATCCGAACCAAGAAGATGGAGATCGCGAGTTCTGGCAGGTGGCACTGACAGCTCTAACCAAGAAGATTGTCGATCTCGGGGGCTGATCTCCAAACCCCAATCAATTCCTTGCTTATGATTGCCAGCAATACCCGCATCGTGATTGTCGGAGACCCGGAAGCCCTCGAAAGGCTCCGGGGGGAATTGCCGTCAGCGGGTGTCGAGCTACGTCCGATCGAGGATTTCCTGGCCGCATTTGATCGGGAGACCTCTATCGGGGAGGATCGGTTGCGCAGGATGGAGGAACTTTACGCCAGTCTGCGGGGTAAGTTGCTCGTGCGTCTGATGCTGGTGAACCTGAATCCTGAGGTGCTTCTCAATCAGGGTGATCGATTGCAGGAGCTGGCGGAGGCCTGGAAATGCATCGAGGGACGCTTGGCTGAGCTGCTGCAGGAGCGAGGGAATGAAGGGATCGACTTCGCCACGATTCTTGTCACAGAGGAAGGGGATTGGACGAATGAGCGACGGGAGATCCTTCATAGCTTCTCACAAAGCGCCGAAGGTTCGATGTTCCGGATGCGCTGCTATCTCATGACCAGGCGCTTGGAGCTTGGTCGCGGCAGTGCGGTTCACGCCAGGGATGCGTGGCCAACCTTTGTGGCGGGCTTGATCCGTCATTTTCTGTGGGAGGATGTCCATGCAGGTGCTGACAGCGCGGCGGATCGAAAGCGATTCTTTGATGTCCAAGGCATTTACGCCTGGCGAACTTTGCAGATCGTGGCCGGAGTCCCGGACTCGATTGTGCGGGAGAAGACCAGACGGATCCTCAGTGAGGTCTCGACGAAGTTCTTTGGGGAGCGGCCGGCAGCGTTGTTTCCCGGTCCACTCAGCATCGAACCCGAGAATTCAGGCGGCATTCGTTTCGAGCCTGATGTGAAGAATCCCTTCGGGCTGTCTGCATGGAACGAACTCGGTTGTTCCAATGAGAATGGCCTCGCCGCATTGGAGGACCCTCCGAAGTGGACGCATGAGACCGAATCTCATGCGGCTACCGAGCGAAACTCGTCGTGGCAGTCACGTTGCTCGGAGAAATCCCCATCGACTGACGAGGCCGGTTTACGGGTCAAAGATTCGCAGGAGGTTCCAGGGAAGATTTTTCCAGGAGGCTTGCCAAGTCCGGCAGTGAAGGGGGAATTACCGGAAGTAAGATCGGTGCTTCGGGGCATTCAGGAGAAGCGGGATGAAGTGGAGAGGCGGACTTTGCAGCTTCGGGAATGGTGGGATGATCACCTGCGGGCAGCGTGTGGATTTGTCGTTACTGGTGAGCGCCTGGTCGTTGGGTTGATCGTCAGCATGGCCTTGTCATACGGCATCCTCTCGGTGCAAGTTGTGATCCAGAAATACCTTCCGGGCTCATTGTTTCCCTTTGAGCAGGGACTGATGCTTGCGGGCTTGGCGGTCGCGGGTGTGGTAGTGATGCTGCTGCTTGGATACTTGACCCAGCGTTGGCGCGGCCGCAGTGCCCGGGAAAAGCTGAAAGAGTTGGGCGACGATTGGATCAAGGCCAATGTGGGCTTGAGGCAAAAGATCGCCGATTCGCTACGGGGTTCCCGGCAGACCGGAGCGCAAATCAGAGAGGCCGCTGCCAGGCGACAACTCGTCAAACGGCTTCACAGGATCGAGCAGATCTTGAGCGCGGAGTTGCAACCCGGCAGCATACAGGATGACGATGGCATTTGTTCGATACTCCTTAACGATCAGGCGGACGAGGCTCAACGCCACCGCAAGTTGCTGGAAGTCGTCGTTGCGTCAGTTCCTCAAGATGGGTTTTCAGTGAACGATCTGATCGAGAAGACAACCCGTGGCTTCTTCCGTGAATGGAAATCGCTCTTGGACCAATCCGGAGCGAGAGTGATGATCCCGGCACCTGCGGTCCTGGGACTGTGCCGGAGATCGGTCTTGGATTTGAGGCAGGCGGTCGACTCTGAACTCCGTGAGAGTGCCGCCGCGCGTTTGAGTTCGGAGGGGCCAGAGCGGATCCGGGAGCAGCTCCAAGAGGTCCAATTCGATGGCAATGAGCGGCATTTTTACTCGGTCGATCTTAATGTGGGGGTACCAAAGGATTCCGTGTGGTATCGAAGTGGTTTTCAAGCGGCTTTTGAATCAAGCCGATTCGAACACCCCACTGAGATTGAATTGAGCGAAGGCATCTTGGCCGTGCTCTATGGTGAGTGCCCGCTTAAGATCAAGGAAGCCGACGACCAGAGCCGGTTGTGCTTCCTCGCAAACCACCGCTGAATCAATCATGACCAAGGAGACCCCGCCGCCGTCCGAGTCTGGCAGTCGTGAATACCGCGATGTGCATCTTGGGCTTTTTTCGTCCCATCCTTACTGGTTAGAGCGAGGTAGTGATTGGATCCGGCGGGGCTTGGTCGGCGCAGCCGTCTTCTCTTACCTTTTCGTGACCTACCTGTGGCTGCGTGGGCAGGGGATCGACCGCATGGTCCCCGCGTTCGGAACCTGGCTTGTCAGTGATTCAGGCAGGAAGGTCGCGGGGATTGCTGCCTTCAGCGCCGGAATGATGGCCGCGGCCTCATTTCAATTCCGTATGGCATTGCGGAAGCAGGTAGGGGATCTCGCACGTCAAAGGGATTTGCCGGTTTCGTTCAGTCTCGCGACGGCCTTTGTGGTTGCATTGGCAGGTTTCGTCCTTCCACTCGTGCTTACCTTTGCCCCCGGTCTGCCTTTCGAGGTCCGCTTCTTTGGTGCGCTAATCGCGCTTACGCCCGCGGTGACGCTCTCCCTGCTGTTGCCGTCTCCGCCGTCCCGGGCATCGATGATTCCCTGGTTTTCAGGGGGTATTCTTCTTCCCTTGCTGGCACTGGGTGCCGCCTCGGATGCTGCCGCGACGTGGGTTCAGACGCATTTGCCACAGGGGGTGATCGAGCATTTCCCTCTTTTGATGACCTTGGATGGAATTCGCCAGTTCTGCATAGCCCTTTGCTCGATGAGTGCGGTGGTGTTCGCATTCAACCTCCTATCGTGGATTCAGGGACTGAAGCTGTCGAAGGTGGGAAAGACCGGAGCTGCGTCGGGAAACAAGCATTCCTTCTGGCGAAGGCTGCTCAGGGTCTTCGGTCTGGGAGGAAAGGCGGAGGAAGAAGCTGGTCGTGCGGCGTCCGAGGCTGAAGAACGGCGTAAGCAGCTTGTCGAGTGGACGATCAGGCTAGCCCAGGAATGCGGGTTCAGCCCGGAGCCCGCGTGTGAGCTGACTCCTGAATCGGACGACGTATCGCAGGTCTGCGAAGACCCTTCGTTTGACCTTCTCTTCGATGGAAGGCGACCAACGCTGGATCAGTTCAAGGCGCTGCGAGATTTCAGCGATCTCTGCATTCGCTGCATCGACGACCCGGAGGGCCGAGTGAATGGAACCGGCTTCGAGATGATCCTCGAAGGCCCGGCGGGTAGCGGGCGCTCTTCTGTTCTCGATGCGATGGCCCTGCTCACCCTTCTTGGTCAGGGTGCTAGCACGGTGATTTTCGTGGCGGATGCGGGAAGAATCACGTTCGCCATTCAACGGATCCGCAACCGGATCGAATCCATGCACCTCGCCCCCTACGCGACGGTGGGTTCGATTCAGAATGCATGGAGTCGTGCGGGCCGCGGCGAGGCGCCCCCGGATGTCTGCGTGACCACGCCCGAACTCTGGGAGCAATTGCTTCCCGGGCAGATGGTTCGCGAAGGGATCGATTACGAAATGGCAAGAAGTCTGATGGCTCACTACAGCTCCATGCTGGTGGACGACTGGCTCGAGCACCCGGTTGAAGTGCGCGCCCACCTCCCCTTCATTCTCGACAAGCATCGGCTTTTCCTTGAGTCCGAAATGCTGCCGCGTGCCTGTGTGGTGGCCTTCCCAAGTCTGACCGATACGGGCCGCAATCTTGCCGTATCGCGTCTGATAGGGGACGCCGGGGTCATTGACGAAAGTCGGCAGGTCATTCGGCTACGGCATCGGCTCCTGCCAACCGCCACAGTCGTCGATGTGGTGTGCGACTCCGTCGATGCAGCCATTGAGAAACTTGCCTCTGCGCTAGGCCAGTCCGGCGAGGCCTCGATCCTGCTTCGCAAGGGGATCGATTTTGAGGAAGCGGAACGTCAGACCCTTGATTACAGGACCAAATACCAGAATTCCAAGATCACGGTCTGCTATTGCGGTGACCAGGTCGAGACGGTGGATGGGGAAATGAGTGCCATACTGATGAAGGCCGCCTGCGGTCCCGAAGCGGTATTCGCTCTGTGCGCACACAGGCACGAAAACCCGGTCGTTATGATCCGGGTGAGAAACCGCCGGGAGATCGGCAGCACAAGCCGGATAACCCCTCTGATTGTCGATCGCACCGGTCGAGGCATGGCGGAATCCCACCTCCGCAACATTCTCCGGTTTATTCATCCAAAAAGTCCGGTGAGTCGGCGCTGCTGGGGCCAGCTCGGTCTCGATATCTCCACGCAGACGGGTGGCAGCCTTCCGGTTAAGACGACGGGCACGCTGGTGTTGGACTTGCCAGAGATGCTGCCGGAGTCGGAGCGCCGCGCACGACCCTATTTGGCAAATCTTGATTCATACATTTCACTCAAGGCACCCTTCAAATATCTGGAGCGCGTGGATTGTCATTGGATTCCGGATCCAGGGCCATCTCCTGTGGTTCAAGAAATTGCTGGTCAAAGCACTCCAGGGCTTCTCCATCTGCCTGTTGCTGACGAAACTAGCATTCATGCTTCAGGCACCAACATGCTGTGGTTCGGCAATGAGGGATCCGAACTCGGTAGAACCCAGCTCCACTATTCGGACACCCTACTGCTCAAGCGCCAAAGCATTTTCTGTCCGGATCGTATCCGTGAGGAGACATCGCGCGGGCTTGAGATTGACGCCGCAAAGTTCAGGGACAATGGCAGCGATGCGATTCATCCGAAGATCGAAATTGAATGGGCCGGCGAGGCAGCGGCCGACGGGTCCGGTATTGATTCCACGAGAAATGATCAGGCCCGCTCCCCCACGGTATCAACCGGGTACGGTGGCCCCGCTCACGGCTTTATCTGGGCCGATCTGGGCTCCGCGGCAGGTGTCCGCGTGAAGTCGCGTTTAATCGAGCGCGTGGATGAGATGGAACGTTCAAGCCCTTGTTTTGCCTATCCATACGAGTGGGGAGCAAGAGTGAGACCACTACTTCTTTGTCCGACGGCTGCCGTGATCGACGAGCAGGAGGAGTATCGCAAGGAGTTGAAATCCTTCTTCTCACAAGCCTCCGGCTGGGGAACCGACCATGCGGGATTCCTGCCAGGACTAACCTACACGCTGACCCGCGGACTTGAGGTGGATCTGCCATCTTCCGGATTTTTTGGCAAGGTATTGGCGTTCCGCTTGGATGGTCCTATGAGGCGCTTTGCCAAGGCCGTCGTCTGGTTTGTGGAGCCTCTGGGCACCGGTCGCACATTGTCGAATGCCGTGCATGAGCTTTTGAGGGAGGAAGGTTATCTCAAGGCTCTTTCATCCCGAATGGACCAGATTCTCCGCCAGGGTTGGGAGAAATCCCCACCGATTGAGTTGGCGAAGTTCTGGCTGCCTCGCCGCCTGCGCAAGCCGGTGTCATTATTTGAGAGAAGGCTGGTGCTCGAGCTCAGAGGTGATGAGCCTGTACCGCAAAAACCTGAGTCAATTGAAACCAGCGAATGGCAGGTGACTTGTCCCCATTGCCAGCAAATCGTGAGTTCAGAGTTTACGTGGGGCGGTTGCACTCAAACAATTCACCACTGTGATCGTGCGATCGCCATGTTGATTTCATCCAATGACGGACGTGTCGCGACCCCTGCATCGCTGGTCACGGCTTGGTGGCCTGAGGGTTTGCCCAAACCTACGGGGAGCGAGGATGCGCGTGCACTTGCGGTTTGGAGTTTTGTCGCGAATCGCTTGGACTACTCCTTGGATCACTTACAACGCGAGGGAATCAGCGAATGCTGGCTGCCTCCGCACGAAACGTGGGAGAGGACCGTTGGTGACTGTGAGGATCACTCCATTCTGATATGTGCCATGTTGCGAACCCTTGGAATCCGGACTTGGCTGGTTTGGGGCGAAACAGATGAAGGCGGACACGCATGGGTCGAAGCAGAATTAGAGGGACGAATGGTATTGATAGAAGCCACCCTGAAGACATTGCCCGATGCCGTCCCGAGCCGAGATGATGCTAGCGCAGCATACGGCACCCATTACCAAGCAGATCGATCTTATCCAGCACGCACGGATGGTTTGTTGTACGGTCAGATAGAGGGGGCTGAATGGAAAGAGCTTCAACTCGCTGAGCCGACCAATAAGAATACAGAGAGTCTCCCAGGCGCTTCGGTCTAGGCGCTTTGAATCATATTCTGATAGAAACCGCTTTCAAGAACGGCGGATTCATGTATTTATTGACGTTGTAAGCTAATTAACTAAGGAACTAGCGGGGAGTCGCCCGAAGATCGAGAAATTGCATGGTGAGTTGCAGCGATTTTCGCGCCTATCCGGCTGGTGTTTCATGCTAGAGTCGGCGATTTCCTGAGTGCATGGCCTTTAGGTAATTGAGTGTGGCTTGCTTGACCTCGTTTTTGCAGGATTCGAGAGCGGTGGCGAATTCGTCACGCAGGGTGTGGCACTGGTCCAATAAATCAGAGAGGTGGTCCGTCGCTCTGGGGTCGAGGGCGTCGGCGTTGGTAGCGTCGATAAAACAGGCGGCCGCCTCGCGCAGTCGATTCTGCCCTCGTAGCGCGAGGCCCAAATTCTTGTGGGCGTTCGGGAACTTCGGGTCGGTCGCGATGGCCCGGCGGCAATAGGTTTCGCCCTCCTCATAGCGAGCGAGTTGGTTGAGTGAGTAGCCGAGGTTGTTTTGAATGTAATACCATGTCCAGGAGTCGGCGGGTTCCATGGAGAGTGCCTGTCGGTAAAACGAGACTGCGAGGTGGTAGTCGCTGGCTTGCTCGGCCATCTGCCCCAGGGCCAAGACGATTTGCGCCTTGGCCTCTAGGTTGTCGACGAGATCGAGCAAGAGTCGAAATTTCTCTTCCGCCAACTCTGCCATGCCGGCGCTCTTCAGTGACTGCGCGAGTCTCCACATCCACTGGATTTTCTCACCGGGGGTCGCCTCTTGTTCGTCGAAGAGCAGCTTCTCAAGCTCTTCAATCGACAGTGGCTGAACTCTTGAATGCCGACGGCGGGACGGCGGAGGGGCGAAGTTGTCATCGAGATTCATGGGTTGTTCTAATGAACAACTCAATTACCCCCTACTCATGAAGCAGAAGCAAGATGAAAATTTTTTGAGTTTTTGGGGGGGTTGGGGAGAGTTTGGGGGAGTGCAATGCGACTTTTCCTTCTTGGTGGTCACCCACTGCGCGCGCGAGTCATCAACGTTTTTTAAGTGCAGCAATCAATGCGGCCACCTCAGTCCGTCGTTCGGCCACTTTCCGATTCCAACCGAGTTGCAACGTGCGTCGGAGTTTCTCTTGGCCTGGGAGCACTTGGGTTCGCGACGCCCATTCCTTGTGACGCCGCCACCAATACTCGGGCACAAACACCGCGCTGCCCGTCGCCTCTGCCAAATCCACGGCCTGCGGGTAACTGGTACAGATGGCGGCAATTTTGAACTTCAACACATGCTCTCGTTCACAATCGGCGAGGAAACTTCGAAACTTTCCATCCCCCCCCAAGACTACCAATGGCAGGTTCGTTAGGCAATTCCACCCGGTCTTGTCCGGCTTTTGATGTTGCGGCAGGACCAGCTTGACCCCGTAACTTTCCAGATCCACCACCTCGACATTACCGGTCGATTCCAATCCGGTCGCAATTCCGATATCCAAACGTTCGGCCTCGAGGCCTTCCTGGATTTTGCTGCTCGTTAGATTTTGCATCGACCACGAATGAGCCATGGTTGCCCGGTGTTTTTTGCCGATCCATGGAATGAGCAGCTGCCGAATCACCAATTCGCCAGCTCCCACTGCGATCGGCCGCTGCTGGCCCTGTGCCTCCATGGCCGCCTCCTCGACCTCGCGCACAAATCGAGCGCACGACCCGGCCAGACGCTGACCCGCTGCCGTCGGGGCGTATGGTTTTTTTGAGCGATCGAGCAATTCGAAGCCCATCACTTTTTCCAACTCTCCCAGTTGTCGGCTGATCAGGCTTTGCGCGATGGGATCCCCTTTGGCGGCAAGTGCGATGCTGCCCGCCCGTACGACCCTTTCCAAGGACCTTAGGCGCTCCAATGATACACCGTTTTTTGAGAATACATCCGTCATGACTGTGGAGGCATATGACATGCGATCATCGTTGTAGCAAGAATAACATCAAGGCGTCAGTCTTCCGCCATCGAACCCCGTGATCATGGCAACCCAAAATTTCAAATCTCCCTATTCCCGGCTTATCGCCATTTGGACACTCCGCGCACTTTCCCCTGGGTTGGGCCGCGCGCAATTTCTGGTGGACTACAGCTATTCGGATACAAACATCGCGCAGTTTCTGGGTCTGCCAGCAAATCCTGATGCGGAGACATTTCGCAGTGTGCCACGCTTGATGAACGATCTTTCCGCGTCGTTGGAAAAATCGGGGCAAGCTCGCTTTCTCGCTAAGGCCCAAAAGAACTTCGACCAATTTGCAGAGGCACTCAAGCTCGACTCTACCGAACAGCGCATTCTCGAATGGTTCGCTTGCATGGAGGTGGAGTCCAATCTCGATATCCGCCCAGTGGTCAAACAAGCTTTTAAAGCCTCTCCCATCAAGTTCATCGCCAAGATCCTCAATATTGCACCGAATTCGGTCGCCAAGGCAATAGCACCGAGCGGTCGCCTGATGAAGTGCGGTCTTTTGAAACAAAGTTCCGAATACAATCGCCATGGGTGCGCTCGGTTTTACTCGGAGACGATTGCCCGCCAATTGATGATTGAATCATACGATCCATCCAAGTTGCTCAAATCATTTGGTGTTACCTCACCGTCTAAGCCCGACCTCGTGCTTGATGATTACGAACACATCGAGCAGAGTTTGGATTTGCTACTTCCTTACATGGATCAAGCCGTTTTGAAGCGGAAGCGTGGGGTGAATGTCTTGATTTACGGCGCGCCTGGCACCGGCAAGACCCAACTCGTCAAGGTGATTGCAAAAGCTTTAGGCCTCGCGATCTATGAGTTGGACACGGCAGACGAAGACCGTGACGCACTCAGCGCGGGTGAACGGTTCTCAGTTCTCAACATGGCTCAAACGTATTTTCAAGATGCCTCGGTGATCTTGGTCTTCGACGAGGCGGAAGACATTCTGACGCCCTCCCTGCGTGATCCTGGAAAAGCGAATACGCACAAGGCATGGTTCAACCACCTGTTGGAAAACAATCCTCAGCCAGTCTTTTGGATTTCTAATGATATTGATTCACTGGATCCAGCATTCAGTCGGCGCTTTGATTTCATCATCGAAGTCCCGATTCCTCCCAAGAACCAGCGCGAAAAGATTCTTCAGAAACAGGTCGGGAAATTGATTTCCCCAGCTCTCATCAAGCACTTTTCAGAGGTCGAAGATCTCGCGCCTGCGGTGATCACCCGTGTCCGTGATGTCATGCGAGCGATTGGAAATGATCTCATTTCTAGCAAACGCGATGCCGCATTCAGCCACTTGGTTGGTGGCATTCTCAAAGCCCAAGGGCATGCTAATACCAACAATAAAAAAATCCAACCGGTACAGGCAGACATCTACGATATCGCAAACCTCAATACCACCGCCGATCTCCAACAGCTTTCCGAACAACTTCGTAAGCATCCCAGTGCGCGCCTCTGTCTGTACGGCCCACCAGGCACTGGGAAAACTGCTTTTGGACATTGGTTGGCGGCGGAAATTGATGCGCCGCTTTACCTGAAAAAGGCATCTGACCTCCTCTCTCCCTATGTGGGGATGACCGAGCAATTGATCTCCAAAGCTTTCCAGGAAGCCAAAGAAGAAGATGCAATCCTCATGGTCGACGAGGTGGACTCCTTTTTACAGGACCGAACACAGTCTAAGAATTTCTGGGAGATCACGGGCATCAACGAAATGCTCACACAAATTGATTCTTATCCAGGAATCATGATCGCAACGACGAATTTATTGGATCGCCTTGATCCGGCAAGTCTCCGTCGTTTTGATCTCAAACTCGAGTTTGGCTTCCTGCATCCGGTTCAAGTCCGCCGTTTACTGAGCGCACATTGCCGAAACCTCGAACTGCCGCCTCCTACGCCGCAAGATCTTGCCATGGCTGAATCGATCGAAACGGCAACCCCTGGCGACTTCGCATCCGTTGCGCGACAACACCGCTTCCAACCATTCTGTGATGCTCAAGCTCTGTTGTTCGCGGTGATTCGCGAGTCCGATCATAAAATAACTCGCTCGCGAAAAATCGGTTTTCGATAGCTGGCAAGCCGGTGGAGTGCCCCCGAAAGTTGATCCACGCCTTGGATGATTGAAGTTTCCAGGTGGCTGGGAATGGCGGCCTTGCTTGGAGTCGCCACCGCAGCCCTCTCCGCAATTTATGGGTATTTCAAGAATTCAATCCGTGTTGGTCGAATGCGTGGGCATACCATCGTCTGCGGCGCAGGGCAAAGGGGAAGGGCGGATTCAAGCGGCCAGCGCAATCGGGGGTGGCGCGGCGAAGATGTCATTTGGGGTGGCATAGTCGAGGCATTTTCTCGGACGTGAGTTCAGCTTG
>JBIPMR010000174.1:0-6747 GCA_044369025.1 Luteolibacter sp. | reverse complement strand
GCTGAGCGGGGTGATCCTGATGGCGCAGGAGCTGGAGGAGGGAAATCACGAACTGCTGCTCCTCACCAAGCTGGACCGGTGGAAAATCGTTTTCGGGAAATTCATCACGCTGTGGGGACTGTGCGCTCTCACATTCATCTCGCTGCTGCCCTACGTGGTGGTGCGCTACATGGTGGGCGGCATCGAGTGGTGGCATGAAGCGGCCTGTGCCACGACCATCCTGGGCGGCTCCGCGATGATCAGCGCGGGAGCGATCGGCGCCTCGGCCTTCCAAGGCATGGGCGGCCGGGTGGGGGTGTTGTTTTTGTTTTTGGCATCGATGCTGGCGGGGGCGGCCGCGCCGCTGTTCGGGGCGGCGATGCGCAGCGGCGGCTGCGGTTTTGCCTATCATCTCACGGCGATCTCCGCAGTGATTTGTTATGTGGCGATGGGGCTCTCGCTGGCGCGCTCGCGGTTGCGGCTGGCGATCATGGCCTACGAGGTGAAACCGAGCGGCATGGTGCTCGGGTTGTTGATTTTTTCGCCCTTCGTGATCGGGATGGTGACCGCCGTGACGCTCGGCTGGGGCGGGTCGGCCGGCTTGTTGGGGATGGCGTTGGTGGCCGCGCGTCTGGACGTGACGCCGAAAGCTCCCGGTTTCATCACCGCGCCGCCGCCAAATGTGCCGGCCGTCGGAACCGGGCCGTGAATCCCGCGAGAATCGCGGTTTACTCGATCCGGTTCCGACTCCAAAGTCCCAACCATGGATCCTCGCGAAATTCTGTTGGAAAGCGGCCCGATCATCGCCCGAACTCCGCGCGTGGAGGATTTTCCTGCGATGATCGAGCTGCATCGCAGTTGTTTTCCGCCGGCCATGGGCCCGGATGAGGCGTGGCGCGAGGACCAGTTGCGCTCGCACTTGGTGGTGTTTGAGGAAGGCCAGGTGGTCGTCGAGCGCGAGGGGAAAATCGTCGGGGTTTCCTCGAGTTTGATCGTCGCGATGGGCCGCGATCCGCTGCGCCACCACACCTATTACGGCATCACCGACGACGGGTATTTTTACAATCACGATCCCCAGGGCGACACGCTTTACGGCGCGGAAGTCTATGTGGACCAGGCATGCCGCGGACTGGGAATCGGTGCGGCGCTTTATGGACTCCGCCGCGAGCTGTGCAAGCGCCTCAACCTGCGGCGCATCCTGGCGGGCGGGCGCCTGTGGAATTACGAGCGATACGGAGACAAATACACGCCCGAAGAATACGTGCACGCGGTGCAGGACGGCGTGGTCAAGGACCCGGTGATGGGCTTCCAGCTGCGCGAGGGATTCGTGGTGCGCGACGTGATGGCCAACTACATCCGCGACCCGCGCAGCCGCAATTATGCGACGTTGATCGAGTGGCTCAATCCTTCCTATCAGCAGCACGAGGGCGAGGACCGCAAAGTCCGCGTGGCCTGCGTGCAGTATCAGATGCGCAAGATCGCGGACTTCGAGGAGTTCGCCGCACAGGTGAGGTATTTCGTGGAAACCGCCGGCGAGGACTACGGCGCGGACTATGTGCTTTTCCCGGAGTTTTTCTCGGTACAGTTGTTATCTTCGCTCGGTCAAATGAGTTCACGCGAGGGCATCCGGCGGCTTGCGCAAATCACCCCTCAGTTCCGCGGGCTGATGTCCACGCTCGCCCGCGAGCAGGGGCTCCATCTCATCGCCGGTTCGCATCCGGTGAGCCGGGCGGACGGCCGCCTGCAGAACGAGGCGATGCTTTTCCGGCCCGACGGCACCTTCGTCTCCCAACCGAAACTGCACATCACGCCGTCCGAAACGACGTGGTGGGGGATCACCGGCGGCAGCTCGCTGTTAGTCTTGCAGACGCCCAAGGCGAAGGTCGGGATCCTGATCTGTTATGACGTCGAGTTCCCCGAGGCCGCGCGCTATCTGGCGGAACAAGGCGTGGAAATCCTGTTTGTCCCCTACTGCACCGACAACCGCCAGGGCTACCTGCGCGTCACCAAGTGCGCCGCCGCCCGCGCGATTGAAAACCAGATCTACGTGGTCACCGCCGGGGTGGTTGGAAACCTGCCGGACGTGCCTGCGATGGACATCCACTACGGCCGCGCCGCGGTTTTCACCCCATCCGATTTCGAGTTCGCCCGCGATGGGATCCAGGCCGAGGCGGACCCGAACGTGGAGACGATGCTGGTGACGGACCTCGACATCAACGACCTTTACCGCAGCCGCGAATCCGGCTCGGTGACGCCGCTGATGGACCGCCGCCGGGATCTGTTCGAGCTCCGCGTCAACCTGCGTCCGGAGCAGGGAGAGTAGCGGGTTTACAACAGACCGTTCCTCGGGCATCTTCCGCCATGCCCCCGAAAGAAGCTTCCACCCCGCGCGCCCGCTGGAAGCAGGATCAAGGGCAGGTGGTGTTGGAGCTGGGCGGCGATTGGCTGCGCGACGGAGTGCCTCCTGAAATCGAAGGCGAAACTCCCGCCGAGGCGCCGGCGAAATACATCACGGGCGGGCTCGGCGATTTCGATTCCACGCTGCCGGCGTTCATCCTCTCGCACCTGCGAAGCGTGGAGCCACCCGCAGGGGACGCGGAAACCGCCACCCCCCCGCTCGACGGCCTGCCGCCCAACCTGCTCGGCCTGATGGAGCTGGCCCTCGCCGTCCCGGAGGAAAGCGATGCCCGCCAGAAATCCGCAGACCCCTCGGAGATCAAAAAGCTGGGGGAAGTTTCCATCAACATCTGGGCGAGCGTTCTATCCGTCGCCGAGTTCACCGGCCAGTCGATGTTGTCGCTCGGCCGCTTCCTAACGGGGAGGGCCCGCTTCCGCGCCCGGGATTTCTGGATGGTCGTCCAGGAATGCGGCGCGCAGGCGTTGCCGATCGTTTCGCTGATCAGCTTCCTCATCGGGCTGATCCTCGCGTTTGTTGGAAACGTCCAGCTCGCCAGCTTCGGCGCCAGCCTCTACGTCGCCGACCTGGTAGGCATCGCCATGGTCCGCGAAATGGGCGTGGTCATGACCGCCATCATCATGAGCGGCCGCACCGGCGCCGCTTTCGCCGCCCATCTGGGCAGCATGAAGGCCAATGAGGAAATCGACGCCTTGAAAACCTTCGGCTTCGACCCCTTCGATTTCCTCGTCCTGCCCCGCATGCTCGCGCTCATCCTGATGATGCCGCTGCTCACTCTCTATGCGAACTTCGTCGGCATCTTCGGTGGCATGCTCGTCGGCGCGGCGGTGGGCATTCCGCCGGTGCTCTACTGGAATGAAACCGTCGCCACCGTCGATCTAACGATGGCCTCGCTCGGCGTTTTCAAAAGCGTTTTCTTCGGCGCCGTCATCGCCATGAGCGGCTGCCTGCAAGGCATGCACGCGGGAAATTCCTCCGCCGCCGTCGGCGAGGCGACCACCCGCGCGGTGGTCGCCTCCATCACCGCCATCATCATCCTCGATTCCGGTTTCGCCGCCATCTTCACCGTCCTCGATATCTGACAAATGCCCGCCTCTCCGGAAAATCCACCCGCCCGGGCCAAGATCACCGTCCGCGATCTGACGATGGCCTACGGCTCGTTCGTGGTCATGAAGGACCTCAACTTCGAAGTGGCGGAGAAGGACATTTTCATCATCATGGGCGGCAGCGGCTGCGGCAAGAGCACCCTCCTGCGCCACCTCATCGGCCTGCGCGAGCCCACCCGCGGCAGCATCCTTTTCGAAGGTGAGGACTTCACCGCCGCCGGCCCCGCGGAACGCGGCAAATTCATCCGCCGCTTCGGCGTGATGTATCAATCCGGCGCGCTGTGGTCCTCTCTGACACTCGCCGAGAACATCGCCCTGCCGCTCGAGGAGAATTCCGAGCTGGGCCCCAAGGCCATCCGCGATCTCGTTTCCTACAAACTTTCGCTGGTCGGTCTATCAGGCTACGAGGACTACTATCCGGCCCAGATCAGCGGCGGCATGAACAAGCGCGCCGGCATCGCCCGCGCGATGGCGCTGGATCCCGACATCCTCTTCCTCGACGAGCCCGGCGCCGGCCTCGATCCCCTCAGCTCGCGCCGCCTCGATGACCTCATCCTCCGCCTGCGCGACAGCCTCGGCTCCACCGTCGTCATCGTCACCCACGAGCTCGCCAGCATTTTTGCGATAGCGAACAACTCGATCTTCCTCGATACTGCGACGCGCACCCAAGGCGCTACTGGCAATCCCACCGAACTCCGCGACCACTCCGAAAACCCCGCCGTCCGCCTTTTCCTCCGCCGCGGCGAGGACTCGGAAGCCTCCCCCCAACCACCGTCATGAGTAAAAAAGCCAGTCCCACCGTCATCGGCGTTTTCACCCTCATCGGCATCATCCTCGCCGGTGCCTCCGTCGTCCTCTTCGGTGCCGGCAAGCTCTTCAAGAACACCCACAACATCCTCGTCTATTTCGACAAAAGCGTTTACGGCCTCCAGGTCGGCTCGGACGTGCGCTTCGGCGGCGTGCGCATCGGCAGCGTGAAATCCATCAGCGTGCTGGTGGACCGCAGGGAAAACCGCAAGATCATCCCCGTCGTCGTCGAGCTGGGAGACAAGGAACTCAGCCTGATCGGCACCGAAGAGGGCGGCGGCATCGACTTGTCTTCCTTCGAAGGCGTGGAGAAAGCCGTCAGCCAGGGGCTGCGCGCCGGCATGAAACAACAGAGCCTTCTAACGGGCCAGCTTTACGTCGAGTTTGACATCATCCCGGATGCCGAGGGCTTTGTCTATGATCCCTCCGGCGAGCACCCCTATCCGGTCGTCCCCACGGTCGGCACCGAATTCGACGAACTGATCGCCGGCATTGCCGACGGTTTGAAAAAATTCAACGCGCTCGACCTCGACGGCGTGATGGGGGATTTGCGCAAAGTCCTGGTCAGCGCCAAGGACCAGATCGCCGCCCTCAAGATCAAGGAAATCAACGACAACGTCATCGCCATCACCCAGGGCGTCCGCAAAATCACCAGCGACGAAAAACTCATCAGCGCCGTCCAGAACCTCGATGAAGCGCTCGCCCAGATCGACACCCTCGCCACCAAGGCCAATGCCGGATTCGATCCGCTGCTGGCCGATCTCAACGCCGTCATCGCCAAGACCGACGCCGGGCTCGTCCGCATCGATGAAGCGGCCAAGGAAATCTCCAATTTCTCCAATGCCCGCGCACCCGTCATGATGCGCCTGCAGAACGTGCTCCAGGAGACCGAGCGCGCCTCGCGGGCGCTCAAGGAACTTTCCAACGATCTGAAACGAGACCCCGACACCCTCCTCCGCGGCCGAGCCACACCCGAATGAAAAAACTCCTCCTCTTCCTCACCGTCCCCGTTTTGTTAGCCTCCTGCGGTGTGCTTGAGCCGGTCGAAGACAAGGCGGTCAACCACCTGTTGGACCCGGTTATTCCCGCGCGGCACATCACCGGAGCCAGCCCGGCCATCGCCATTTCGCGGCCGTCGCTGCCCAGTTATCTCGACCGCCAGCAGCTCGTCAGCCGCAGCGGCGACGGCCGCGTCCTGATGAACAGTTATCATCTCTGGGCCGAGCCGCTGGACGCCGCCATCTCGCGCATCACCGCCACCAATCTCGGACGCCTAACCAATTCTCTCAACATCCAGCCGGTGGAAAGTTTTGTCACGCTCGACTACCAGTGGCTGCTGGAAATCCGCGTTGCACGCTTCGAACCCGATGAATCCAACAATCTCATCTTCGACTGCACCTGGAAACTCCAGCCGGTGAGCGGCCGCCTGGCGGACACCCGCGCCTTCCGCACCCGCGTGCCGATTTCACCCGCCGATACGCCGAAAGATCTATCAGGCAGGACCGCCGCCATGAACGAAGCGCTCGCCCGCCTCGCCCGGGAAATCGCCCGCGCGCTTTGAGCGGCAAAAATCCTTTGAATAAATCCCCGCCGGTTTTCGTCACCATCACCATGAAGGCGATTCTCCTCCCGTCCCTGGTTTCCCTCGTTCTAGCCGCGGCACTCGCTGCCGATCCCTGCCGCGAAGTGGTGCGCGACGCCTCCGGGCGGATCGTCCAGACCGTCGAGCGCCGCAAGGACGCGGCCGGCACGGTGCAAGCGGTCACCCGCGACGCCTCGGGCCGCATCACCGGCAGCGCCACCACCCGCCCGACTTCCGGCAGCGGCTCGCACACCACCTACCGCGACGCCAGCGGCAGACTGGCTGGCACCGCCACCACCGGGCCGTCAGCCCGCACCACCTACCGCGATGCCAGCGGACGCCTCCAAGGCAGCGCCGACACCCGGACCAGCGCCGGCCCCACGACCCGCACCCAGTTCCGCGACGCCTCGGGCCGCCTCACCGGCAGCTCTTCCACCAGTGGCCGCCCGGCAAGCTCGTTCACGACCACCCAGCGCGACGCCTCGGGCCGCCTCGCCACCACCAGCACGGGCACCGGGAAATGCGACCCCGCCACCCCGCCCCGTCCGGTCAAGTAACCCTCGCGTCTCACCAATAAGGAGCCACCACACTCCTGCGGTGCCAGCGGACGCGCAGCCATGGAAATGCGCGAAACTCCCCCCAATGCCGCCCGGAAACCGCCTCCCCCGGCAGCAAACTCTTCGCCCGCCTCGCTGCGGAAAAATAACGAGCGAAGCCCCTCCCGAACCCCTCCCAAATCGCGGCCTTCCCACCCGGGGGGCTTTTTCCCAACCTGCCGGTTGGTTGCCCCTGGCCGGAAAAAAGTCTTAAAATATTCCACTTTTTATGTGAGATTGCCCGCACAGCATCCTATTCGT
>JBIPMR010000173.1:0-6786 GCA_044369025.1 Luteolibacter sp. | reverse complement strand
GGTTTCCAGCGATCGGCGGACACCGGCCTTTTCGACCCGTTTGAGTAGTTTTTCGGTCTTGCGATCCATGGCGACGGGTGGATCTCTATCCGCCTGGCCGAGGTCCGGCAAGCAAGGAGCCCGCGCCTCGGGATCGCGCTCGACTCACAGGCGGCCGGCTGCTCAACATCCGCGCCATGAAACCCCGCTTCTCCCCGCCGCACGGCACGCAAAACAAGCAAGCCCGCGAGAACCGCCACGTCCAGGCGGTGGAAACCATCGTGCCCTCGCTCGACGAGGATGACGTGATGGCCATCGTTGCGCAACACGCCACGCCTTTTGTCCTGATCCTCGATTGCGTGCAGGATCCGCACAACCTCGGCGCCATCCTGCGCACGGCCGACGGCGCGGGCGTGCATGTCGTCGTCGCGCCGAAGGACAAGGCCGTCGGCATCACCGAGACCGTGCGCCGCATCTCCGTCGGCGCGGCCGATCACGTGCCCTTCGCCCAAGTCACCAACCTCGCCCGAACCATGGAAAAACTCAAAGCCGCCGGCTTGTGGTTGGTCGGCACCTCGGACCATGCGAAATCGAAATCGATCTACGAGCTCGATTTGAAGGGCCCGCTCGCGCTGGTGCTCGGCTCCGAAGACAAAGGCATGCGCCGCCTCACGCAGGAACACTGCGATTTCCTCGCCTCCATCCCGATGGCCGGCCGGGTCGAATGCCTCAATGTTTCGGTGGCCACCGGCGTCTGTCTGTTCGAGGCGGTGCGCCAGCGTCGGGCCGGCCATGAATGAACCGGTGCGGATTCTTTCCGATCTCCACCTCGGCCACAAAATCTCGCGGATTTCGGACATCCGCACCCTGCGCCCGCTCATCGCCGGAGCCGGAACCGTCGTTTTCAATGGCGACACCTGGCAGGAACTCGCCCGCCCGTTCCGCGTGCGCTCGGCCGCGATGCTGGAGGAATTGCAGTGGCTCTGCGCCGAAGAGGGCGCCGACCCGATTTTCCTGCCAGGCAACCACGACCCCGGCTGGACGGGCCCCGGCTGGGTGGAGCTGGCCGGGGGCAGGATCGTCATCATGCATGGCGATGCGCTGCTCGCCGACGGCTCCCCGTGGAAGCGCGAAATCCTGGTCAACGGCGCACGGGTCAGGGAACTCTGGCAGAACCACCCGCAAGCCGGACACGACGTGACCCAACGCCTGCAACTCGCCCGCGAGGTCGCCAGGGACTTGTGCAGCGTCGAATATCCGACCGGCCGGCATTTCCTCCAGCGCGCCTGGGACGCCGTCCAGCCACCGTTGCGGGCGGTCAAAATGATCGAAGCCTGGCTCACCCAAGGCAGCGCCGGCGCGGATTTCTGCGACACCTATTTCCCGCAGGCCGAAATGCTCATCATCGGCCATTTCCACTGGCAAGGCAGTTGGCTGGCACGCGGGCGGCAAGTGATCAACACCGGTTCCTTCACCTCACCCGGCCGCGCCCACTGGGTGGAATGGCAAGACGGCTGGCTGAGCCGCGGAGTGATCGAAGAGTCCCCTGAAAGGTGCCGGAAGGGCGAAACCTCGGACATCTGGCGCTGGTAGCGCCTGCGAAAACTGGTACACGAGGACGGGATCGAACCGCCGACCAATCCGGTGTAAGCGGACCGCTCTACCGCTGAGCTACTCGTGCAGGGGCAGGCGCGCAAGCTGCCGGAGCATCGCACCAAGATCAAGCACAGAGATTTCCGCCGCGGGACAAATCCCGGGAGTGTGTGCGATCTCGGGCGGGAAACCGGCCCCACCTCGATCGCCCGCCAACCGCCAGAGGCATGCGCGTCAAGTTAAGGAGCAACGGCCCGCGTGCGGAGCACAAGGAGGGGCGATCCTCCGATTCGCCCAGACCATGGAGAGTCAATGGCAAGCGCTTCGCCATCACTCATTGGCTTTTTGATGGGCATCGGCGGAGCGGAGTCCGCCGCCCCATGAATTTACCGTTAACTTGACGCGCATGCGCCAGAGGGGGCGGCGAAGGGACCGGGCCTCGGATGCTCCGTGGGGTGTGGGCTCCCCAAGTAATCACGGTCGAGTTGGTAAGGTGAGCCATCGGGATGGACGAAGGCCCGGTTCGGCAAAACCACCTTCCAAGTGTCGTATTCCACCTTTTCCCAACCCTTGACCAACTCGCAGCCCTTGCTCGTTACCGTCTCACCCGGCGCTGCCTGATAGATGATGCGCTTCGCCTCGGACTCACCGCCGCGCGGCGGGTCGAACGGGAAGTTTCATACACCCTATTCGGGATCGATCTGTGAGTGAGGTGCTCCGGTGAGTTTGTAAAGGCGGAGGGTGGAGGGCGCGGGAACCGGCGGCTGCCTCGGGCGGTCGCGGTTGGGGCCGAGGGTTTCCCATTGTAGCAGATAGCGCACACCGGGAGTGCCGCAGGTTCCCGCATCACGGGCACGGCGGATTTCCATGCCGGGGAAGTCGCTTTCGATTTTCCGGAGCGCGCGCGGTAGTTGGGAAACGGAGGGAACCGGTTTGTCGATCAAGCCCAGCGTTCGTGCGTCGAATGACAGCGAGCCCGCGCCGTAGTCCTTGTGGTGGTAGCTGACGGAGAAAACATCTGAGCCGGATTTCTCGAGACCGCCAATGTCGATGCCGATGAACGGCATGGATCCGTTCCCACCGAATGGAACGGCATGCTTCCATTCTGTTAGAGCACGGGATTGCCATTGATCACCCTGCGGCCGGGCGGCGTAGATCTGCATGTGGCCGGCGGCATCGGATTTGTGATAGACAATGACCGGTTTGTTCCGGGAATCAAACGCCATGCTGTGTCCGCCGTTGATGATGCCTCCGCCCATCGGGATCGGATCCACCACCAGCGCGGCCTGATCGAATCGAATCGGCAGCTCCATTTTTTCGCCGAAGGCGGATTCCCAGTGAATGAGGTCGCGGCTGCGGGCATACGAGAGATGGTGGTTGGTGGCGCAATCGGGCGTGTCCCTCCAGACCCAGTGGACATGGAACCATCCATCCGGCCCGCGGGAAGGTCCGGAAGGATAGGCGTTGCGCAGTCCCTCGCCATCGAAGAGCGGCGTCTCCAGCAGGCGCGACCACGTTTGGGTTTCCACATCATAGCGGTTGTAGAGGTTGATGCCGTTGCCGGAGCCGCCGTGCCGATAGGTGAAGATGAGCCTGCCCTCGTTGTCTTTGAAGAAACGCGGATAGGTGACGCGGTCTTCTAGCAGCCCGGTCATTTGGGCAGGCCTGAGGCTGGCGATGTCGCCGGGCTTCGCGCTGCGGAAATAAACCAGCGGAACACCATGCATGTTTCCCGAAACGTGGAGACCGCCCGCGCTGTCGAGCGCCATGGTGACATAGTTGTGCGAGTCCCAGATGATTTGCGAAGGCAACTTCTGATAGGTCCAGGCGGCGGAATCCGGCGGCCGGGCCGCCACCGTCATGTGGCGATCCGCATCATAGTACGCGGCATACTGGCGCTCGGGGGTGGTGAGCAGGCTGAACCCAACAGGAAATTCGGCAGGAACTTTCGAAATCTCCAGCGTTTCGGACACGACAAGTTCCCCCGAAACGGCGCACACCGCAGCAGCGGCGGCGATCAAGCATGGCAAAATCCTCATGGATTGAGACTACGCGGTTCAGCCGCGGAATATTGCGCCCTGCTCCGGAAAGAATGGGCAGCCGCATGGCCTTGACGGTTGCCAAGCACTATCTTGCTAGATCAAGTGGGACAAACCTTCCAGCGTGGGGGCTTGGATGGCAAGGCGCAGAGGGCCGGTGATGGGTTCGATTTCCTGACGAAGCCCTTTCTCATCTCTTTGACGTGCTGCCCCGGCGGTGCAGCGCCACCTGCAGCGGTCTCTAACTTATCACGGCAGCTCGCGGATCCGCAGGCGGCGGAAATGGATGGGTGAACCTTCGCTTTCCAAACAGATGTAGCCATCGGCGGGGTCGCAGGCGGTGCCGCCCGAGACTTCCTCGCCATTCACCCAGAGCCGCACCTCGCCGTTGATCGCGCGGATGTAGTAGTGGTTCCACTCGCCATGGCCCTTGGCGAGCAGCTTGCGGGGAAAGCTCCGTTCACCGTTAGGCGAAGTCGGCGGAAAAGGGGTCATTTTCACCCTAACCGGAAAGACATCGCCGTGGGTGCCGAACCAGTCGGTGGCCTTGCCCGCGGCTTTCACCTGGTCGGTGTAGGCATGGTCGAGGATCTGGCATTCGATGCCGTCAGGCAGGCCGGGTTTGCCCGCGGTGGTGAGTTTTTCGATGGATGCCGGGGTGGCCCAGACGAAGACCCCCGAGTTGCCAGCGGGTTTTTGGTGGCACCACTCGACCATCATCTCGAAATTCCGATAGATCTTCTGTGTCCGCATCACGCTGACGGGCTGGCCGCTGCAAACGAGGAGATCGCCTTTCCAGGTCCAGGTGTCAGCGGCGCTGTTGACTTGGGTGAAGTCCTCCCGGGTCATCGCGCGCCAACCGGGTTGCGTATCATCGATGAGCGGCTTTACCGGCTCGGCGGTGAGAGATGCGGGAATAATCAAACAGGCTAACAGTAGATGGTGTAGGTGGGTTTGCATGGTGGAAGGGGGCGGGATCAGCCATTGAGAGTCCAGCCGTCGCGGTAGGTTCGCTTCAGCAAGGCATTCGCTTCGGCATGGTTGGTGATCAAACCTTTGGCGCCGTCGTATTCCAAAGTTTCACCGCTGCGATAGGCAATTAGACCGAGAACCATTTGCTCGATCATATGCGAATGGTATTCGAAGTTGCAGCCGGTTTCCTTCGACGGATCTTTGCAGGCGTCGATCCATTGCTGATGGAACTGACCGACGGGCGGCAGCTGGTCTTTCCTGCTACGAGGTTGGTAGTAGCTCAGGTCCGGATTTTTTCCGGAGGGGATGAGCAGACGTTTGGTGTAGTCGGCGATCAGGAATCCCTCGCTGCCTTGGAACATCACGCCGTGGCCGATGGCGTCCAGGTCGATGAACTCTCTGGGGCTGCGCGGCAATGAGCCGCCCTGGTGCCAACTGACCCGGATCGGCCCGCGCCAGTCGTTGGCCGGATGCTCGAAGTGGCTCTCTAGCAGGACAGGGGTGACGTCCGGATTGAAGGGATCACCGCCGGCTTTGATCGACGTCGGGCACTTCGCATCGATGACGTTCCACACCATGTCCATCATGTGGCTGCCCATGTCGCCGATCTGGCCAAGGCCCCAGTCCCAAAACATGTTCCACTGCAGACAATTGGCCCCGGGGCCGCCGGCGAAATAGTCCGGGTGATAGGGGCGCTCCGGCGAGGGCCCGAGCCAGAGGTCCCAATGCAGGCCGGCCGGTGGTTTGCCTTGGGCGGGAAAATACCCGTCGCGCGGGATTTTGCGGTTGCCCCAGGCGACCGCGGACTGCAACTCGCCGATCGCGCCATCGCGGACCATTTCCTTCACCCGCGCGTAGTTTTCCTGGGCGTGCATCTGGGTGCCGCACTGGGTGGCGATTTTGCCTTTTTTGCCGAGCCAGTTGGTGCGCAGCAGCCGGGCTTCTTCGACACTGATGGCGAGGGGTTTTTCGCAATAAACATGGAGGCCGCGGTTGAGCGCCCAGTTGGAGATGAAGGCGTGGTGGTGGTCGGCGGTGCAGATCACCACCGCATCGAGATTTTGGTGATCGAGGCACCTGCGCCAGTCCACATAAGTCGCGGCTTTGGGGAATTCGTTCAGGGCGTGGGCGAAGTGCGCCTCGTTGATGTCGCAAATGGCGACGACGTTTTGTTCTTTCAGCCAGCCGTAGTGGGCTTTGGCGCGACCCCAGGCACCGATCAGCGCGATGTTGAGTTTGTCATTCGGTGAATTCGTCCCGGCCATGATGCCGCCGGGCAGGATCAAAAGCCCGGCTCCAGCGAGAGACGACTGCTTGAGAAAGGAGCGTCGATGAAGCGCGGCGGGCTGGGTTTCCATGCTTGCGCATACCTGAAGAGGACGCGGGTTTTATCACAAAATTTCGGCGGGTTGGGGCGAGTCGGTCACCGGCGGGCTTTAAAAAATGGGTTGACGACCATGGCGAGGGTGGAATTGGATCGCGCATCGCAGTTGCGAATGAGTCTCATTAACGTATTTTATGAAATTACGCCCCACCGCCTATTTCGTGGCCACCCTCTCGGGAGTCGGCCTCGCCACCGCGCAGGATGCCCTGCAAACTTTGGCACCGCTCACCGTCGTGGGCAGCCAGGACGAAGTGTTCAAACAAGTCGGATCCGCGGCCTTCATCGGCAGCGAGGAAATCCGTCAGGCCAACGCCCTGAACGTCAATGAAGTGCTGGCCAAGGTCCCCGGCGTCTATGTGCGCGAGGAAGATGGTTATGGAAATTTCCCCAACATCTCACTCCGCGGTGCCGATGGAACCCGCAGTGAAAAAGTGACGATCATGGAAGACGGAATCCTCACCGCGCCATCGCCCTACTCGGCTCCCGCCGCCTATTATTCGCCGCGCATCGCCCGGATGGCCGGGGTGGAAGTGCTCAAAGGCTCTTCCCAAGTCCGCTACGGCCCGCAAACGACGGCAGGGGTGATCAACTACCTTTCCACCGGAATTCCCGAAGAGCAGGGATTCTACTCGCGCAGCACCTACGGCAGCGACCACACGTTTTTCAACCACACCTGGTTCGGCGACACGGCGGACACCCAGGCCGGCCGGATCGGTTATCTGTTGGAACTCCACGCGCAGACCAGCGACGGCTACCGCGACACGGATTTCACCAGCCGTGACAGCGGCTTTGATCTGATCGAGCCGATGCTCAAACTTT
>JBIPMR010000172.1:0-6790 GCA_044369025.1 Luteolibacter sp. | reverse complement strand
GTGCTGCTCTCCGGGAAATTCGGCATCGCACCCGGCCCGGCGATCGTCATCGTGCTCGGCCTGTTGTTCATCGCCGCCTATCTCTTCAGCCCGAAATACGGTCTGCTGGCACCCCGCCGGCATTGAAGACGGCTTGAGCCGTTAGGGAGCCACGCCACCCGTGTCGTGATGCGAAGCGAGGGTCCTTGTGAAGTGCTGCGCGCATTTCAAGGGCTGTGCCTTTGGGGATTCGGACTCAAGCTGCGCGAATGAACAAAGCGAGGCGCCACCACGAGCGGCGGACTCCGCTCCGCCGAAGCCCATGGGATGCCAATGACGTGAGCGCAGCGCGTGCCATAGGCACTTCATGGGCAAGGCGATTCGGAGATCGCCTCTCCTTGAGTGAATCGCACCCGAAAGCGAATCCCCACAGCCGTTGTCCGCAGGCGGCGCCGCCCAGCGGTTGGTTAGAAACGCCCGATGGAAGTTCCGCGCCCGACAGGATTTCAGAAAAACCCGGGAAAGCCGGATTCGTCGGGCGGGCCGTCGAAGTGTTCCGCTAGAAATTTCTTCCAGACCCCGCGGCTTTCGGGCGAGAGCTCCGCCGTCATCCGCGCGATGCAACCGCGGCAGATGAGCAAGGGCAGCGGCCCGGTGACCAGATGCCCGCCGGCGTCAAACAAGGCGGAAATCCCGAAGCCATCCAGCTCCCCGCGCGGCGTGCGGCAGGCAATGCAGGCGTCGAAGCGCCCGCTGGTTTCGTGGCTCAGCATGAACTCCCGCACCCGCTCCTCCCAATCGATCTGATGTTCGAGGAAATTTCTAACCGACTCCTTCGATTCCTCCGAGAGTTGATCGCTCACCCGGTCGCGGCAAGGCTGGCAAATCGCGTATTCCTGCACGCACTCGCCGCGATGAAATTCCTTGTTCACCAGCCACGGCGCCGCGACTTCCGCCAACGGCAGCTTGCAACCAATACAATGCGAGAAATCCCCTCCAGTCTCTTCGGATTCCAGCCACTGATCGGTGCCGCTCATGGGATTCTGGAAAGGCAACTCACGCCCGGCGCAGATAGTCCGGCACCTGGTCGCGTTGTGAGGCGGGTGGCACCGAGGCGCTGGCGAATGAAATCACCGCGCCCACTCCGGCGGCATGCGCACCGCCGAGCCGGGGTTCGACTTCGAAGTCGGGAAAACGATACCTCGCCCGCCGCTGCAGCCAGAAATTCATGCCGAAGGCGGCGAGCGACAACCCTAACACCCTTCCGGCAGGCACCAGGTAGGGCATTGCCAGCCGACGCCATTCCTGGATTTTCGCACTCGCGCCCGAACCGCCGCCCGCGGCAACCGCCACCAGCCGCTGGTCCACAATCGGCATTTGATCGGAGGTCCCGGTCCCGCCGCCCATCATCCGCTCCATCCAATAAATCCGAATCGACATCTGCACCAGAAACGCCTCGATCTGTGCGGCCGGGTCGAGCTTTTCAAACGCCTGCATCACCGAACTCCCCGCCGCCCGGCGTTGCTCCGCGGCCGGCACCACTTCCGTTAGAGAGGGGCTCAGATAGACCATCGAGCGCTGCGGCGCGCCGAGATAATAAAAAACAATCGCCGCCGGACGGCCTTCCGAGAAAAAGCGCTCGATCGTTTCCTCCTCGCGGACGTCGCTCGGAATTTCCTGGTCGCCGCCCATCACGTAAACGAACAGATCGATCGATGAGTCGCTGGCGTGGTAGTTCAGAAAGTTGAGCCGGTCGCGATAGTCGGCCGGCCCTAGCAGCTTCTGCGGGTCCACCAGGAAGGTTTTCGGGCGCTCCGCGAAATAGGCGGGCAGGAACTCCCCGGCGATTTCGGGCGAAGGGTTTTCATCCCCCGCGATTTCGTCGGCGGTCGGCTGTGCGACTTCGAGTTCCGGCGGCGGTTCGTCCGGCACCGGATCAGCGGTGAGCAGCAGGCCGCCGCCGACCCAGCCAGCGGCTTCGAGCGCCTCGCGCTCGTCGGCGTTCCATTCAGGAAGCAACGGTTCAGCCATCGCGACCAGCGCGCCGGTCAGGCAGGCTGCGATGGTCAGCGCCGTGTGCCGGGCGTTCATGAAACCACCTCCGCGCTGCCTTCCTCGACCGCTGCGGGACGATGCCCGGCACGGATCCGCCGCACCAGATCGCCGATTTGCGCGGGTGGCAGCACCTTGCGTTCGAAATGCTCCGGATCCCGCCGCGCCTGGCGGCTGCGTTTTCTCAAAACCCCATCGAGGTGCGCCAGGGTTTTCACGATGCCATCCGCGTAGCGCCCTTCCAGCCAGCAGGCGTGCGCCCGGGACAGGCAGTCGAAGGTGTCGGACTCTTCCAGAAACGGATCCAACAGGTAACCGAAAACCATTCCGGCGGCCTTCGATTCCGGATCGATGGTGATGAGGATGCCCGCCTCGTTGGGCAGCTCCACCGCCACGTCCTCGAACGCCGAGCGGTTGAGAAGCCAGAAGCCGAATTGCCGGATGTTCGCCACCTCTCCCAGAGCCCCGGTGTAAACCGCCACGAAAATCTGGGGGAAGCGCCGGGTGATGTGGTCGAGCGCCGCCTGCACCTGCTCGCGATCGCCGCGGCGCAGGATCCCGGCGCTGTCAGTTAGACGGCGGAGCCGCACCTCCTCACCGCCGAACCGCGCGTCCGCATCCGCAAGCGTGAATCCACAATGCGGGCAGGAAGTCGCTGCTCGGTGGATTCGCTGGACACAACGCGGACACTTCATGATTGCAAAGACGCATTTTTCTACGGCGCTCGCCGTAGTTCGTCAAAGCGAATCATCAGCAAACAGGGAATAATTAGAAAGCCGGCGCGGGTCCCTCACCGAAAAAACGCGGCCCGGAGCTAACCGGGACCGCGTTTGGGATTTTTGAATCTGCATCAGGCGCAGACCGGGAACGCTCTCAGAGAGCCATGTCCTTGAGCTTCTTCAAAGGACGCACCTTGATCACGGTGGAAGCCGGCTTGGCTTTGAAGGTGGTCTCTTCCTTGGTGAAAGGGCTGATGCCCTTGCGTGCCTTGACCGCCGGCTTGCGCACGGTGCTGATCTTGAGCAAACCCGGGAGGACGAATTCGCCGACGGCGTTCTTCTTGACGTGTCCTTCGATCACATCGGCCAGGGCGTCGAGAACGGCAGCCACTTGCTTGCGGCTGAGTTCGGTGCTTTCGGCGATTTGATCCAGAATCTGGGTCTTCGAGAAACGGTCTTTGATGGGTGTTGATTTCTTGGCCATGCACGGTTAGTCACGGAATCGGCCGCCGATGTCAAGACTGCTGAGGGGTTGGAACCCGATAAACTCAAAAAAGCGCTTCACCGCAGCGCCAAAACGTCCAACCGAAGGCTGAAACCGCCTGGAAACCCACCCGCGCGCGGCGGCCTCAGAGCTTCACCGCCTTGAGGGCGATGAACAGCGGGAACTCCTCCGCCGCCTTGTGCTCGGCCTTGCTGAACGGCCCGGATTGCGAGCGGCGGTGGCTGTGGAGTTCCTCACAGGCGGTGACGGCCAGGCCGCCCTTCCCAACAGCCGTTAGGAGGTCCGCCAGCGGCCGGTGATGGAAGTGGGTTTGCTCGCCGGTGCCCTTTCCCGGATGCGTGGTGATGGGAATTTCCAGCGGCGAGCTGTAGCTGTCGAGCCGGCGGTATTGGATTTTCTGATCGGCGTCCCACCCCCAGTGCGTCTTGCGCGGAATGCGGAAACACGGGTGCATGAAGACCATCACCAGGCGGCCGCCCGGCTTGAGCGCGCGAGCGATGTTAGAAAAGAGCGCCGCGGGGTCCGGCACGTCGTGCACCGCCATGATGCAGGTGGCGGCATCGTTGGAGGCATCCGCCCACGGGCCGGGCTTGCAGGCGTCCGCCACGACGAACGTGACCCGCGGGTTCGCGCCGTGCCGCGATTTCGCCGCCTCGATCAAGCGGGGGCTGGCATCCACGCCGGTGAATCGATCAATTCCCGCATCGGTCAACGGTTTGACCAAAACCCCCTGGCCGCAGCAGACATCGATGACGGCCTCGCCCGGATTCGGATCCAGCATTCGCAGCGCGGCGGGCAGGATCACGTTCTGATGATAGTCCGAACCGGTCTCGCCCACCAGTTTGTCGTACCAGGCGGCGACAGGATCCCAGCCGCGATCTTTGGACGGCGGCTTGTTTCCCGCGGGCGGTCCGGGTTTCCGTCCCTTGGAATGTTGGAACGGTCGGCGTTGGGGCGATGGCATGGCGCGAGCGTAAATCAAAACCGCCGCGCCCCGCAAGCGCCGTGCGCCAGGTGGCTCCCGGATAGAGGTCGGAACGGGGCTTTCGCCCCGCCCCCCCTCCGAACCAGCCGGGCAGTGTCCGGTTGATTTCATGGATGTGCGTTCGCACGGGCGCGGGTTTCAAAACCCGCCGCCCATCAGACGTGAAAGGATCGTCCGGAGGGCACTTCCGGCTCCCCTCATGGACAGGCGAGTCGCAGACCCGCAGTCCCGGTGAGTGCTGCCGCGCCGTAAGACCTTGCATCCGCAGGCCAACTGGCGAAGTTAGCTCCATGAGCCAAGACGTCGTTTCCCTTCTCCAGCAACTCGTCCGCATCCCGTCGGTCAACCCCGACAACGCGCCGGGAACCGATGTCACCGGCGAGGAGAAGATCGCCGTGTTTCTATCGGGCTGGCTGGAATCAATCGGCGCGGAAGTGGTGCTGGAGGAGATCCAGCCCGGCCGGCCGAACCTGATCGCCCGCTTCGCCCCGCTCGACGGGCGGCCGCGAATTTTGTTAGGGCCGCACCTGGACACGGTCGGCGTGGGCGGCATGACCATCGATCCATTCGGCGGGGAAATCCGCGAGGGCAAAATCTGGGGGCGCGGCGCTTCGGACACCAAAGGGCCGATGGCGGCGATGCTGTGGGCGCTGCACGATCACCGCGAGCAGCTGGCTGACTTCCGGGTGGCCGTGGATTTCGTCGCGTTCATGGGTGAGGAGTCCGGCCAGTGGGGATCGAAGGATTTCGTCGAAAAATACGCGGCGGACTATCAGTTCGCATTGGTCGGCGAGCCGACCTCGATGCAGGTCGTCCACGTGACCAAAGGCTCGCTGTGGGCCACGCTCCGGGCTACCGGCAAAGCCGCCCACAGCTCGCTGCCCGAGCGCGGGGAAAACGCGATTCTCAAGCTCACCCGCTCGCTCGACCAGCTCGACCACCATCTCGGCGGCGCGCTCGCCAGCTTCACCCATCCGGTGCTCGGCCGCTCGACGATGAACGTCGGCCTGATCCGTGGCGGGGCCCGGCCGAACATCGTGCCCGATTTTGCCGAAGCCGAGATCGACATCCGCATCACCCCGGCGCTGGCCGCCGCGGGCGGGGCTTTGAAGCTGCTTCAGGAGACCATCGAGTTCCACGATCTGCCGGTCAGCATCGTGAACCCGCACGAAAACCCGCCGATGGAGACGGCGGCCGATCATCCGCTGGTCCGCGCGCTGCTGGCGACCGATCCCCGAACCGCCTTGGCCGGCGCGCCGTGGTTTTCCGACGCCGCGCACCTTTCCAACGGTGGCATCCCGAGCATCTGCATCGGGCCGGGCTCGATCGATCAGGCGCACACCGTGAACGAATTCATCGAGATCGACGCCTTGGAAAAGGGTGCCGCGTTTTTCTCGGCGTTCATCGGTTCGCTTGCGAGATAAGCTCAATTCGCGACCGCGCGGTGTTTCCGCAGCGCCCGCCAACTGATGAAGAGCAGTGTGATGAGCGTGATCGGTGCCACGCCGTATGCCAACGCTTGCTGATAGCCCGGAAACGCTTCGTGGTGGGTGGAGGAAAAAATCAGATAGACCACGTAGGCGATGTAGAAAGCGAGGAAGATCGCGCCGTTGAGGCGGCTGATTTGATAGTCTGCGAAGAAAACCGGCAGGCAGGCCACGGCCACCGCAATCATGATGGGAATGTCGAAGGCCAGCGCGGGAGCCGCGACGTTGATGCCACTGGGTGCGATGACCGAAGCAAGCCCGAGCACGCTCAGGATGTTGAAAATGTTGCTTCCCACCACGTTGCCTACGGCGATGTCCCGCTCGCCACGGTAGGCGGCCACCACCGAAGTGGCGACTTCTGGCAAGGACGTGCCCGCGGAAACGATTGTCAAACCAATGATCAATTCGGACACGCCGAAATACTGGGCGATCTCCACCGCGCCATCGACCAGGAATTTGGAGCCAATCACCAATCCGCCGACACCCACCACGATCAGACCGACATCGATCAGTGGATTGGATTTTTTGGCCTTGGCCCCGAATTCATCATCATATTCGGATTTGACCAGTTGATTGCTTTCCCTCCGGCTCTGGCGGATCAGGAAAACCGTGTATCCCACTCCACCAGCGAAAAGCAGCATTCCGTCCAAGCGTCCGATGTTGCCATCGTAGCCAAGAACCAAAACCATCACCGAGACCACGATCATCACGGGAACATCGAGTTTCACGAGCTGTTGGGCGACCAGGAGAGGCGTCACCAAGGACGCCACCCCGAGAATGAAAAGCACGTTGAAAATATTGCTGCCCACCACATTCCCCAGTGCCAAGTCGGCCTGGCCCTTGAAGGCGGACATCACGCTCACCGCCAGCTCGGGAGCACTGGTTCCGAAGGCCACCACCGTCAGACCGATGACCAGCGGGGAAATACCGCAAACCGCCGCCAGCCGCGAAGCACCTTTCACCAACCATTCCGCACTCACCACGAGCAAGATCAAGCCGAGAATCAGAAGTGCGAGGGTCATGGGCGTCATGTGTTTGCGAAGCTACCCGGAGTGTTTCGCCC
>JBIPMR010000171.1:0-6798 GCA_044369025.1 Luteolibacter sp. | reverse complement strand
CGGAGTTCTGATAGGCAACTTCGGCCTGCTGTGGGTGACTGGCCTGGACAAAGGCGATCCGGTGATCATCAACTTCGCGGAAATCGGGGTGGTGCTGCTGATGTTCACCCTCGGCATTGAGTTTTCCTTCAGCGAATTCAAACACCTCTGGCGCACGGCCCTGATCGGTGGCGGGCTGCAAGTGGGGCTCACCGCCGGAATCGTCGGTGTGCTGGCCGCCACCCTCGGGTTTCCCACGGCGGACAGCATCGTGCTGGGCGTGGCCGTGGCGCTGAGCTCGACGGCGGTGGCGATGATGTCGTTCCAGGATCTGGGGCAGCAGAACAACCCGGGCGCGCGCGCGAGTCTGGGGATCGCCTTGTTCCAGGACATCCTGGTGATTGTTTTCTTCCTCGTGATGCCCGCGCTTTACGGCCAGGGCGAGGGCGGTGTGGCATCGCAAATCGGCGTGGCGCTCCTCAAAGGCGGGCTGTTCCTTGCCGGGGCCTGGCTGCTGGGCCGCTACGGCCTGACGCCGCTGCTGAATGCGGTCGCCAGGACCCGCAGCCGCGAGTTGTTCACTCTAACGGTCATCGCGCTGTGCGCCGGAGTGGCCTTCGCCGGCGGTGCCCTGAACCTGTCGCTGGCGCTCGGCGCCTTCGCCGCCGGGCTGGTGGTGAGCGAGTCGATCTACAGCCACCGCATTCTATCAGACATCCTGCCGTTCAAGGATCTGTTCCTGGCGATCTTCTTCATCTCCGTCGGTTTGCTGATCGACGTTTCGGTGATCGCCTCGGACGCGCCGCGGATTTTGTTAGGGAGCGTTTTCATTCTGGTTCTGAAAGGAGTCATCGTTTTCGGGGTGCTGAAATGGCTCAAACTGCCCGGTCGTCCCGCGCTGCTTGCGGCGGGCAGTCTTGCCAGCACCGGGGAGTTTTCGCTGGTGTTGATCGGCAAGGCGGGCGGCTACCGGCCGTTTGATCCCGGCACCGAGCAGATGCTGCTGATCTGCACCGCGATGACGATGGCGGTGGTGCCGTCGCTGATGCGCAGCGCCGGACCTTTTGGAAAATGGCTGGAGGAAAAAGGCCTGTTAGCGACGCGCAAGGCTTCGCCGGGTTCGATGAAACCGACGCAGGCGATCAAGGAGATTTCCGACCATGCGATCATCTGCGGCTACGGCCCGGTGGGCAAATCGCTCAATGAAGCCCTCAAGCGCTGCGGGGTGCACACGCTGGTGATGGAGTTGAATTCGGAAACGGTTAGAGCTTTGAAAAAACAAGGGCAGCCGGTGTTGTTTGCGGACTCCACCCATCCCGAAGCCCTCGATCTCGCGGGCATCCAGCGGGCGCGCTTGGTCGCCTTCACCTTTCCATCGGTGAGTGCGACGTGCGCCGCCGTCCCGCTGGTGCGCGAGCGCAATGCCGGCATCTATATTTTCGGGCGGGCCAAATTCATGCCGGACGTCACCCGCCTGCGCGAACTTGGTGTGCAGGTCATCCACGACGAGCGCGAGACCGCGGTCGCGATGGTCAAGGCGGCCGTTTCCTCCTACGAACGCACGGATATCAATCCGGAAGAGGTCGTGCACGAGTCGATGGAAGAATCGTGAAAATCCCGAACCCGGAATTTTTTGTTCGGGTTTCGTCCGGCCCTTCCGCTAAGAAGCCCCGCGTGGCACTGCTCCTGGCAATCGAATCCTCATGCGACGAAACCGCGGTCGCGATCGTGCGCGGCTCCGTGGGGCAGGCGACCGAAGTCCTCGCTTCGGAAATCTCCTCACAGATCGCGCTTCACCGCGAGCACGGCGGGGTGGTGCCCGAGCTCGCCTCGCGCAATCACTCGCTGCACCTGCGCGGCCTCGTCGAAAAAGCGCTTGCTGACGCCGGCGTCCGGATCGCGGACCTCGATGCGTTCGCCGCCACCACCGGCCCCGGTCTGGCCTCGTCCTTGTTGATCGGCAGCACGGCGGCCAAGGGAATGGCATGCGCCACCGGCAAGCCGTTTCTCGGAATCAATCACCTCGAAGGCCACTTGCTCTCGCCGTTCCTCTCGCAGACTTCGGTGCCTCCGCACGTCGCGCTGATCGTTTCCGGCGGGCACACGCTGCTGCTGGATGTCGAGGGTCCCGGATGCTACCGCAAGCTCGGCGGCACCCGCGACGACGCGGCGGGCGAGGCCTACGACAAGGTCGGAAAAATGTTAGGCCTGCCCTATCCCGGCGGCCCGGAAATCGAGAAGGCCGCCCGCGGGGGCAATCCGAAAGCCTATGATTTCCCGCGCTCGATGGTGCACGAGCCGCATCTGGATTTTTCCTTCTCCGGTCTGAAAACCGCGGTGCTCTACACGCTGCAGCGCGAGGCCGGCTCGTTTTCGCTGCCGGACCTCGCCGCATCCTTCCAACAGGCGGTGATCGATATCCTGGTGAAAAAATCCCTGCGGGCCGCCAAGCAGGCAGGGCGCCGGCGGATCGCTCTATCAGGCGGAGTCAGCCTGAATCTTGCGCTGCGGGAAGCGCTGAGCGACTCCTGCTTGCGCGAAGGTTTTGAAATCTCGGTCGCCTCGCCCGCATTCTGCGCGGACAACGCCGCGATGATCGCTTTTGCCGCCTTGTTGCGGCACCTCGCCGGCGAGTGCTCGCCCCTCGAAGCGGACATTCACCCGAATTTGCCGCTGGTCTAATACCCCCGCTTGTGGTTGAAAAACTCCTCTCAGATGAATTACCGCACCCTGGTCTTCGATTTCGACGGCACCATCGCCGACACCCTCGGCGAGACGCGCCGGATCTTCAATCAAATCGCCCCCGATTACGGGATCCGGCAGGTCGAGGAACATGAGTTGGCCGAACTCCGCCATCTCTCGCTCAAGGAATTGCTGGATCACCTCAACATCCCGAAACGCCGCGTCCCGGCCTTGATCACGCGGGGCACCGGCATGATGCGCGGCAATATCACCCAACTGCAATTGATCGATGGCATCGGCGAGGTGCTCATCGAACTCCGCCGCCACGTGGACAGCTTCGGCATCCTCACTTCCAACGCCACCGCCAACGTCGATCTGTTTCTCAAAACCCACGGACTGCGCGATCAATTCGACTTCATTTCCTCCACCTCCAAGCTCACCGGCAAATCCAAGCACCTCAAGGCGATCCGCAAAACCTTCTCGCTCCACCCCGGCGAAATGCTCTACATCGGCGATGAACTCCGCGACGTGAAAGCCTCGCAGAAAGCCGGCATCCCGATTGCCGCCGTCACCTGGGGCTTCAATTCCCGGGCGTCGCTGGCCGCTTCGGAGCCGGATTACCTGTTTGATTCGCCGGCGGACTTCCTGCGCCTGATCCCGGTGCGCTGAAAAAACAGGCGGGAAATAGCCGCCCGCGCCTTTGCCGTGGATTGACACCCGGGCGGCCTGCTGAGCAGATTCGCGCATGACCGATGAGAAATCGCCAATAGAAGATCCTGCGGCCGTGGAAACCGATGAGGCGGAAGCGCCCAAAACATCCTCCAAGATCCTGACGCCGCCGGCGGCCGCTTTGATTTTCGTGATCATGGCGCTGCTCGGAGTGTTGATCGTCGTGGCGATCCGCGGCGTGATTTCCAACCGCTCGTCCGTGAGCGCCGCGGACATCACCAACCTGGAAGCGGAGGTGAACGCCCGCCGCAGCGAATTGAACCGCCAGCGCATGGCCTTGGGCTACGCACCGCTCGAGGGAACCTCGGAACCCATCGACAACATCGCCACCCGTCTCAAAGCCGATGCCGACACCTTGGTCGCGCTGGCCGGCCGGTTCCAGGAAATGCTCGCGGAAAAAGACTCGGAAGTCACCGCCAAGAATGCCGAGTGGCTGCGCTCCGAGCAGCTCCGCCAAACCCTCGCCTCCGAAAACTCGCGCCTCCAGGCCGAGCTCGGCCGCGCGCTCGCCGCCGGTTCTGATAGCGACCGCCTGCGCTCCGACCTCGCCAATTTGAAATCCCAGCGCGACGCCCTTGCCGATGAACTCAACGCGACTTTGGAAAAACTCAAAACCACGACCGCCGGGGTATCGCCCGAAGATTACGAAGTTCTCGAACGCCGCCTTGAGGAAGCACTCCGCGCCCGGGATTTCTTCGAAGCCCGGGTCAAACAACTCGAAGGCGATCTCACCAAGGCCAAACTGTTCGCCAGTTCCGAAAACGAACTGCTGCCCGCCGCCGTGCAGCTTTTCCGCAATCTCCGCGAGCTTGAAGGCCGTCCGGATTCGGAACTCACCACCTCCTACAGCAACCTCGGCGTCGAGCTCGGGGCCAGCGTGCTCCACACCCTGCCATTCGCCACCGGCTCCGCAGGTCTCACCCCGGCCGATGAGGAAATGGTCCGCGGGCTCGTCAACGAACTCCCCGACGGCGACCTGCTGCTCGTCATCGGATACGCCTCGGAAACGGGCAACGAGGACAAGAACCGCAAACTTTCATCGGACCGCGCCACCGCCGTCGCCGAATTGTATTCCTCGCTGAAGCGCCCGACGCAGCTCGTGCAAGCGGTCTATCTCGGCCAGACCGACCGTTTCAGCAGCCGCATTCCGGAGCGCAACCAGCTCTGCGAAATCTGGCGCATCCGCAAAAAGTAACTCACCGCCCCATCTCGCAGCGCGCCAGATAAGGAGGGCGGACACTCCTGTCCGCCTGGCCCATGGAGCGAGAAAGAAAAGCGCGAAGCCCATCTAACTTCCCCCCTTCATCGGCCACTCACCGCCACAACTCGCAAGCGTGCGCCGCAAACCCGGCGCCGAAAGCCGTCAGCCAGAACCGGCGGTCACCCCTGCGGTTTTCCATCAGCCGGCGCTCCAGCGCGAAAAGCAGCGCCGGGCTGCTCATGTTGCCATGATCCCGCAGCACCGCGCGCGTCTCAGTTAGCTTGAACGGCAGCACGCCTTCGAGTGCCTCCACCACATCGCGCCCGCCCGAGTGGGCCAGCACCTGGTCCGGCTCGCCCGCGCGTCTGGCGAACAATCCCGCCACCGCCTCGGCCGCCAGCACCGGCACCGCGCGGTGCAATTGGTTCTTCAATTTTCCCGCCGAGTTGACAAAGCGGATTTTCTCCCGCTCCTCCGGCCGGTGGATCGTCGTGAAATGGCCCGCCTGCCAGTCTCCCTCCGCCCCCTCGCTGGTCCAAATCGCCGCCGCGGCGCCGTCGCCGAACAGGCACAGGCTGATCAACACCCCCGGATCATCATCCGCGAAAAACGCCGCCGAGCAGATTTCCACCGCCACCGTCGCCACCACCGCGCCCGGGTTGGCTACGAGAAATCCCTGCGCCGCACGCATCATCGGGATCGCCGCACCGCATCCCAGCCCAACCAGGTCTGCCAGAAAAACATCCTCGCGCATCCCCAGCCGCTCCGCCACATGACTCGTCACGCCCGGGCAGAGATAGCCGGTGCAGGTGCAGAGGAAAAGCGCGTCCACCTCCGCCGCCACCCGCCCGGATTTCTGCAGCGCTGCCAGCAGCGCCCGGCTCGCCAGGGGAGGGGCCTCGCGTTCGAAATTCTGGTTCAGGTCCTCCGCGCCGTGGTGAAACGCCTCGCCGATCGAGTCCACCGCCAGGTTCCGCCGCTCGATCCCCGAGGTGCCGTTCGCCAGGATTTTTTCCAACAGCGATGCCGATCTCGGCTTCAGGGACTCCAACAGATCTCCTTCAAGCATCGCCTGCCAGCAAGCTCCCTGGGTGAATGAATTCGGCGGAACTGCGGTGGCGATGGAGCGGAGATACATGATGGAGATGAGAGGGGGATCTAACGAATCAGCGCGAGCATCGGCTGGAAAGGCAATAGACGTGCGGACGCCATGCTTTGCAACAGCGACCTGCCACCCGGTTCCAGCAAAACCCGATGCAGCATGCCAGCCACCGCCAGCCGGCGCTTGAATTTCCGCCGCAGCGCCGCGCGCACGGTGTTCGCCGCATCCTGCCAGGAAATTTCCCCGCGCGACCATGAGACCAGCGGCCCGCTGGCGCACTCCGCCGCTTGGAATGCCATCGACATGCCGTTGCCGGTGAAGGGCGGAATCATGCTTTCCGCGTCGCCCAGCGTGAGCACGCCCGGCATCGCCTGCTGCCGCCCGAGCTCGAATCCCGCCACCGCCGAGAACGATCCCGCGCGCCACTCGCAGCTCCGCAGCGCGGCCGCGAGCTGCGGATTCCCGCCGGCTTCCAGATACGCCGCTAACAAATCCGCGCCCTCCGCCTTGATCGTCCGGTCCAGCCGGAAAAGCCCGCAGACATTCGTCCAGCCATCCTCCACCCCCGCCAGCCCGGCGTAGCCGTTGGTGCCCGCGTGCATCTCCAGATCCGCCGCCTGCGGCAAACCCCGGACATGCGCCTTGAGCCCGATCCATGAGCCGTGGCGCGCCTTCCTGCCCGCCGCCCAGACGGCTCCCTCGCGGGTCTCCGGCCTCGCCCTTTCACCCTGCCTAACCATTCCTCCCAGCTCCGCGACCCGTTGCCTCAGCCGCTCGTCCAACCGATAGCGGGAAATCCCGTAGGCCGGACTCGTGAAGGCGTCGCGATGGATCAATCTCTCGCCCTGATACCAGCCCAGCGACCGGTGCCGATGCGCGTCTTCAAACAAATCGAGAATCCCCAGATTCGTCAGGGTCTCTTCACTCACCCCGGAAATGAACTCACCGCACACCCGGTGGCGCGGGTAGAAGCCGGCCTCCAGCACCGTCACCGGCACCTCGTGGCGGCGCAGGGCGGCGGCCAGCGCCAAGCCCGCCAGGCCACCTCCGGCGATCGTGATTTCCTGCTTCAATGGCGGCACGCTACCACGCGTCTCGCCCCGCG